>NZ_CP016368.1 GCF_001888185.1 Phaeobacter porticola
CTATTCTGCCGCGCGTTTTCTGACCCAGCCAAGGAAGGCAGCATCCGGGCGCCGCAGCCGTGGCGCGCCGGAGCGCACCCACATCGTGCGCCAGTCGGCCTCCAGCGCATAGACATCCACACCGGGGATCAGACTGCGGGCCTGTTCCAGCGTGCGCGCGCTCAGCACCGGCGGACGCTGGCTGTTGTCGAGGATGGCGTGTTTCTGGGAAAACCGGATCAAATCGCCCGGCATCTCTTCCATCGCGTAATCCGGCAGCGGTGCGGCGCTGATCATGTCGCGCAGCATCTTGCGGAACACCCGGCGTGGTGACGCCGAGCCGGATTTCTTCAGCAGCGTGTCCACCGAAATGGTCCAGCTGTCCTGACGGCCGCAATGTTTGCGCGCCAGCTCATAGATGCGCCGCTCCAGCGGTTTGCGCAGACGGAAATAGTCGCGGCTGAGGGTCAGCACCGATTTCGACAGCACCGCGCGATAAATCCATTCGCTGAGCGTCACCACCACATTGACCATCCGCCCGCCACGCGCCTTGCGCACGATCTCCCAGCTCTCGATCAGGCCAAAGCCGCTGGTGACCTCTTGCCCGCCGGTGACGATATTGGTGGTGATGCGGGTGCCGGCCAGCCGCTCAAACGCCTCGCGCAGACGGCGGTAAGCATCGCCCGAGGTTTCGCGGTTGGTCGCCACCAGCAGATCATGGGCGGTGAGGTGCAGCGTGCGGCTGACCTGCCGGCCGGCATTTACCGCCGCCATCAGCTGGCTGATGCAGAAGATCAGGATGTCCTTGTCGTGGATCGTCGCCAGCCCTTTGACCGAAGGCACCACGGTGATCTCGGCGCCATTGTGTTCATAGTTCAGAATCCGTCGGTCCGGCCTCGTGCCAAGCGAGAACAGCGGATGCTCCATCGAGGCGAGATCGTTTTTGGGGATCGCATCAAACACATCGCAGAGGAAAAAATTCCTGCCCTGCGCCCCGCCGCCTGCGGCCATCTGGCCAAAAACCGGGCCTGAATTCTGGCCTGCCATGTCACTGTCCTGTCTGCTCTGCCCGCCCCCGTCTATCCGGACCTTTTGGCCTCTTTCAGGGTGACTCGCGTCTTCGTGGTTTTGATTACGCCTACCCTAAAGTTATCCACACCAGTTCTCAACGGGGGTTCAGAGTCACTGCTTCGGGGGATCAGAGTCAGTCTATCGGGGTTTCGGAATCGCAAGGCCCGGAAAAAAGCGCCTCATCGCCAATGAAAAAAGGGCTTTGCGCCTATGCGTGTTGCGCCTTAACTTATATATAACTCAATAATAACAGGTAGAAAAAATCGACGAGGGGAAAATAGCCCCCGGCATCGCCCCAAAGCCATCCGATTTTAATACTGCAACCCCCGGATTTGCTTAGAAAATTCAAAAGAGATGCGCATATATCTTTCATGTGCGCTGTTTTCTGCTATCATCCGCAAAAGGCCGCACATCAAGAGAGACTCTTCGGAGATCCTCCTGATGGAAAGGGCGCAGGCAGAGGCATGAGAGCAATGGCACGAGAGACCCAGAAGAAAGACCCAAGCCGCGGCGCGGCCGGGCTGCCCCCCTATTTCAACATTGATCCCGATGCCGCGCTCAGCGATCTGGATACCCCCACCAGCACCGGTGGCTTTGCCGAGATCGCCGAGGCCTGTGCGCGGGGCCGTGCGGATCTCTCCAGCCGGGGCATGAATGAGGAGGGGCGCAAATCGCTGCGCCTGTTCTCCACCTGGGAAATCACCCGCTATCTGATCCCGGTCGCCCAGGCCCATTTCCGCCGGGTGCTGAAGGCCAACCCCGATCTGCCGCAGGGCCGCTCTGAAACCGAGGGCGGCGCCAAGTGGTTCACCCTCGATGAGGTGCTGCGCCTGCGCGCGCATTTTGCCGCCCAAGGCTCCAAGGCCAAGGATTACACCCCCTACCGCCCCGAGGGGCTGCCCGCCAAAATGGTCGCTGTCGCCAACTTCAAAGGCGGCGTCGGCAAGACGTCTACCGCGGCCCATCTGGCGATGTCAGCCGCGCTGGATGGCTACAAGGTGCTGGTGATTGATCTGGACAGCCAGGGCTCCATGACCTCGATCTTTGGCGGCCGCGTGGAGGATGAATGGCAGACCGCCTTCCCGCTTCTGGCGCGCCATTACGGCGATCACCTGCGGCTGGAAAACCAGCGCCGTCTGGATCGCGGCGATGCGCCCCAACCACTGGACGACAGCCTGTCGGCGGCGATGGAGATGACGGCGGCTGATGTGATCCAGCCCACCCATTGGCCCAATATCGATCTCATCGGCGCGCAGCTGAACCTCTACTGGGCCGAATTCCAGATCCCGGTCTGGCGCATGGCGGCGCGCAGCTGGAAGCTCTGGGATGCGCTCACTGAGCGGCTGGAGGCCGACGGGGTGCTGGACCAATACGACGTGATCTTCATCGACACGCCGCCGGCGCTTGGCTACCTGACCATCAACGGGCTGTCGGCGGCGGATATCCTCTTGGTGCCGATGGGCGCGTCCTTTCTGGAGTTCGACAGTACGGGGCGGTTTTTCGATATGCTGCATTCCACCTTTGCCTCCATTGAGGACGGCGAGAACCTGGCCGCCCGCGCACTGGGGCGGCCGGAGATTGCCTTTGAATGGGACGCGGTGCGCACGGTGATCACCCGCTATGACAGCGCCCAGCAGGGGGAACTGGCAGCCCTGATGCAGGCCTATCTGGGCCCCACCCTGTCGCCGCACCGGCAGGATTACACCGCGCTGATCGGGCAGGCCGGCGAGCAGGTCAATGGCATCTACGAGGCCGATTACCGCGATTTCAACCGCGAAACCTACGCGCGGGGGCGCGAGACCTTTGATGCCACCTATGCGGCCTTCAAGCGGCTCCTGCTGGCGGTCTGGCGCCGGGATGAGTTGCAGATGCAGCGCGCGGCGCAGTAACGGGCTAAAAACACACCGCGCCCCATACTGTGCACCCTGCGGCCCCCAAGGGCAGACAGGGCCGCAAAATCAGACCAGGCGCGACAAAAAAGGACAGGCAGATGGCAAAACGCAAACGGCTTTCCCCGGCACAGCCGACCTATCTCAGCACCGCGCCTGAGAGCAAATCCGCCCTCGGCGGCCCCGGTTCGCTGTCAGCGCCGCCGATTGCGCAGGTCGCCTCCGAGGCCGCCACAGAGGGCGCGCTGCAGGAGCTGACAGCGGTGCTGGAGACTGCCCGCGCCAAGGGGCTGATGATCGAGGAGATCGCGCTTGGCGCCATCGACGAGACCCATCTGGTGCGCGACCGGCTGGAGCAGGACGAGGAAGAGATGGGGGCGCTGGTGGGATCCCTGCGCGCCCGCGGCCAGCAGACCCCGATCGAGGTGGTGGCCCTGGGCCAGACCGCAGATGGCAAGACCCACGGGCTGATCTCCGGCTGGCGCCGTCTGACCGCGATGCGCAGGCTATATGCCGAGAGCAATGATCCCGCCTTTGCCACCATCAAGGCGCTGGTGATTCAGCCCGACGGGGCCGAGGGCGCTTATGTGGCGATGGTTGAGGAAAACGAAATCCGGGTGAACCTCTCCCACTATGAACGGGCCCGCATTGCGGTGCGCGCGCTGCGCGAAGGGGTCTACAGCAGCCAGAAATACGCGCTGCAATCGCTGTTCGCCAATGCCACCCGCGCCAAACGCTCCAAGATCGGCAGCTTTGTCACCCTGGTTGAGGCGCTGGATGAGGATCTGCTGTTTCCCACCGCCATCCGCGAGAAACTGGGGCTGGGGCTGGCGCGCGCCTTTGCGCAGACGCCCGGCTTTGCCGATGAGGTTGTCGCAGCCCTGCGCGCCACCGCCCGCCCCACGGCAGAGGCGGAACAGGAGGTGCTGAGCCAGCTTCTGGCCGCCTATGAGGGGAGTGAGATGCCCGTCCCCGCTGGTGATCAAGCGGCCTCTGCCGTCCCGATGTCTGACCGGGCATCGGGTCCTGCGGAACAGCCTGCCCCGGCGCCACGGGTGCGCAGCCTTGATCCGGCGGATCATATTGGCGCGGATGAGCGGGTGAGCGTGCAGGCCGCCGCTGGCGTGCGGCTGGGATTCACCCCCGGCCAGCAGCGGATCGAACTCACGGGGACAGCGGTCGACAGCACCCTGATGGAAGACCTGAAAGCCTGGCTGCGCCGCCGCTGAACAGAGTCTGAGGATGATGTGAAAAGACCCTGACACGCCCGTATCAGGGTCTTTTGCGTTTCTGGGTGATATGCCTCGGTGGGTTTAGCGGCCCACCCCGACATAGGTCTCAAACCCGGCGCGTTTGGCGGCTTTGGCGGTGTAGATATTGCGCAGATCCACCATCCGGGGCTGCGCCATCTTGCGCGCCAGCGCCTTCAGATCGAGGGCGCGGAATTCATTCCATTCCGTCAACAGCACCACCAGATCCGCATTGCGCGCGGCCTTATAGGGATCTTCTTCCCATCTGACACCGGGCAGCAGATCGCGACCTTCGGCCTCGCCCTGCGGGTCGACCACCCGCACCCTGGCACCGCCGCCGATCAGGGCCGGCACGATGGTGAGGCTGGGCGCCTCGCGCATGTCATCGGTATTGGGTTTGAAGGTGACGCCCAGCACCGCGATGGTCTTGCCGTTGAAACTGCCGTCACAGGCGTCGCGCAGCTTCTCCAGCATCCGCGCCTTGACCTCCTGATTGACCCGCATCACGGTTTCGGTGATCTGCATCGGATAGGCGTGGTCCTGACCGATGCGGGCCAGCGCGGCGGTATCCTTGGGGAAACACGACCCGCCATAACCGGGACCGGCATGCAGGAACTTATTGCCGATGCGCCCGTCCAGCCCGATGCCACGGGCGACTTCCTTGACGTCTGATCCCACCCGCTCACAGAGGCCTGCGATTTCATTCATGAAGGTGATCTTGGTCGCCAGAAACGCATTGGCGGCATATTTGATCATCTCGGCACTTTCGAGATCGGTGGTAAGGATCGGGAAATCGCGCAGGTAAAGGGGCCGGTAGATCTCGGCCATGACCTCGGCGGCGCGGTCGTTCTGCACGCCGACGACCACCCGGTCGGGGCGCATGAAATCATCAATCGCCGCCCCTTCGCGCAGGAACTCCGGGTTGGAGGCCACATCGAAATCTGCCGCCGGGTTGGATTTGGCAATCACCTGTTTCACCTGCCGGTTGGTGCCCAGGGGAACGGTCGATTTGGTGACCACCACGGTATAGCCCTGCAGGGCGGCGGCGATCTCCTCGCTGGCGGCCATCACATAGGTGAGATCGGCATGACCATCGCCGCGCCGCGTTGGCGTGCCAACGGCGATGAACACCGCTTCGGCCTCGGCCACGGCGGCGGCCAGATCATCGGTAAAGGACAGCCGGCCTGCAGCCACATTGCGCGCCATCAGATCCTCCAGCCCCGGCTCATAGATCGGCACCTCGCCGGCTTGTAGCCGGGCGATCTTGGCGGCGTCCTTGTCGACGCAGACCACGTCATGGCCAAAGTCGGAAAAGCAGACGCCGGAGACCAATCCGACATATCCGGTGCCAATCATTGCAATGCGCATGGGGATGGTCCTTTGCTGTTGCCTCATGTCCCCCGCTTGAAGGGGCGAGGTGTTGGGGATCAGGCATATACCGGCGCGATGGGGGCGGGAACCTGAATTTTGGGCGTACGGGAGATAGGTCCGGTTCGGACCAAATGTTTCGCACGCGAAACATTTGGTCAATCATGCTGACCTAATCGAGAGGAGTGTCTTGATCCCGATTTCTGTGAAATCGGGAGGCCTGCGGCGCGAGTATTTAGGGAAAGGTGACAGGTCAGAAGCGCATGTCGCACCAGATAAGCCCTCCCTGGATCACCTCTGGCCCGGATCAGCCTTGGGTGTCGCCATAATACGCCCGGTACCAGGCGACAAACCGCGCGACGCCCTCTGCGACGCTGACCTGTGGTTCATAGCCGGTGAGCTGGCTCAGCACTGTGGTGTTGGCCCAGGTGGCAGGTACATCCCCGGCCTGCATCTCCATCAGGTTTTTTTGCGCTGTGATCCCCAGCGCCGTTTCCAGCGCCGCGATATAGTCCATCAGCGGTGTTGGCCTGGAGGCGCCGATATTGACCACCCGGAACGGGGCGACAGGGCTGAGATTGTCCTGTTCCGAGACCGGCTGATCCCCCGGCACCGCGTCGATCAGCCCGGTGATGCCTGTGACCAGATCGTCGATATAGGTGAAATCCCGGCTCATCCTGCCGTGGTTATAGACATCAATCGGCTGACCTGCGCGCATCGCCTTGGTGAATTTGAACAGCGCCATATCGGGCCGGCCCCAGGGGCCATAGACGGTGAAAAACCTAAACATCGTGGTCGGCAGCCCGTAGAGATGGGCATAGGAATGGGCCATCGTCTCGCCCGCCTTTTTGGTGGCGGCATAAAAGGACATCTGATGATCCGCCTGCTGGCGCTCATCAAAGGGCATCTGGGTGTTGGCGCCATAGGCCGAGGAGGTGGAGGCGATCAGCATATGGGCGGGCGGATGGGCGCGGGCGGCCTCCAGGAGTTCAAAAGTGCCGATCAGATTGGCCTCAAGATAATCGCGCGGCGCATCAATGGAATGGCGGACCCCGGCCTGGGCGGCCAGATGGATCACCGCATCGGGCTTATGGGTGTCAAACAGCCCCATCAGCCGACCGGGGTCTTCCAGTTTGCCGATCACCGGCGTGAAACCGCTGTGCTCTGCCAGCATCGCGTGGCGGCGTTCTTTCAGGCGGACATCATAATAGGGCGAGAGGCAATCCAGCCCAATGACACGCCAGCCTGCGGTCAGAAGACGGTCTGCAAGGTGATAGCCGATAAAGCCGGCCGATCCGGTGATAAGAGCGGTTTTCATGCCCCTTAGGTGGCGGCTTGGGCGCGGGGTGTCAATGTGTTCTGCGGCGGGGGAAAGCGACCTGTCACCGGCAGGTGAATTGACAGCCCGGTCTATTTATGAGCTTTGCGCTCTGAACCAAAATACCCCGCCGCCCGCAGGAGCCCTTGTCGCTGTGACTGAAACCTTGATCCCCGAGCCTGCGCTTCAGGCTGATATGCAGGCTGATATGCAGGCCAATATGCAGCAGGCCGGCGCCGGACGTCTGGTGGCGGTGGTGGTCACTTATAACCGGCTTGCGAAACTCAAGGTGACATTGGCGCGTCTGCTGGACAGCCCCGCTGAGGAGCTGGCGGCGCTGGTGGTGGTGGACAATGCCTCCAGCGATGGGACCGGCGCCTGGCTGGCCGGCTGGGCGGCGGAGCATCCGCGGGTTGATGTGGTGACCAGTGCCACCAATCAGGGCGGGGCCGGCGGTTTTGCGCTGGGAATGCAGCGCGCGATGGACACCCATAGACCAGACTGGCTGGTGGTGATGGATGATGATGGCCGCCCGGACCCCGGTGGGCTGGCGGCGTTTCACGCCATGGGGCAGAGCGGCGCGCTGGCCCATTGGGACGCGGTGGCGGCGGCGGTCTATTTCCCAAGCGGCGAGATCTGCGAGATGAACCGCCCCTCGCGCAATCCGTTCTGGAGCTTCGGGCATTTCCTGTCTACCGCGCGCAAAGGGCGCGATGGGTTCCATATTCCGCGCCGCGCCTATGACGGCGGGCTGAGCGCGATTGATGTGACGTCTTTTGTGGGGTTCTTCATTTCAGCGGCGGCGGTGCGGCGGGTGGGCTACCCGGATCCAAAGCTGTTCATCTATGGCGATGATGCACTTTATACGCTGGGGCTGAGTGCGGCAGGCGGGCGCATCTGTTTTGCTGCTGATGTGCGGTTTGAGCATGATTTCTCCACCTTTACCGGGGGCGACAGCGGTCAGCGGTTCCGGCCGCTGTGGAAGGTCTATTACCATCACCGCAATCTGCTGCTGCTTTACCGGCAGGCGGCGGGCTGGCTGTTCTGGCCGGTGCTGCTGCTGATCCTGCCCAAATGGGTCCTGAAAGTGCGCCACCACCCCGGTGTGCGCCGCGCCTATCTGCGGCTCACCTGGCTGGCGGTGCGCGACGGGCTGTTGCGCCGGTTGGGGCGCAGCCACGGTGAGGTGCTGGCAGAGGCCCGCGAATAAAGCGCAGATCAGCGGTTGAGGATGACCCGGTGATAGCGGCGCATCAGGATCAGGCCCAAGGCGGTCAGCGTCATACCGATCAGCAGCACATAAGAATGGCTGACGTAATCGGCATTATAGGTGGGATAGAATCCGGTGCGCATCAGCCCGGTGATATGCAGCAGCGGATTATACCACAGCACGTCCTGCGCCACCGGCGGCAGATCCTCGTAGATATAGATCACACCGGAGGCCAGAAACAGCGGTCGGGTGATGATCGACCAGGCCACATCCCACAGGGGAAACAGCCCCATCAGCACCGCATTGATGCAGCCCACGCCCAGTCCCAGCACCATGGCGAGGGTGATGGCTTCGACCAGCGGTGGCAGGTCAATGGCGGTGCGGCTGTCGATCACCGCAAGGATGCCGGTGATCAGCAGGGTGGTGATGACAATCCCGGTCAGGCTGTTCAGCACAAACCGCGCCAGGATCGCATCCAGCCAAGTGACAGCGGGGTAGCGCAGCAGGGGGCGGGAATAGGCCAGCGCCCGCGCAACGGTGCCGGACAGAGTCTGATACAGGTTAAATGGCAGAAATCCGGTGGCGTAGAACAAGAGAAAACTGGTGCCAAGCGACGGCGTGCGGATCACCAGCGAGAAGCCCAGCGACAGGAACAGGATCGCGGCGAGCGGTTCCAGAATGCCCCAGAGGTAGCCGCCGGGGGTGCGCCCGTAGCGGGTCGACATCTCGCGCAGCACCAGTGCCGCCACGGTGCGCAAGGTCGCCATGCTGCGGCGGTGGCGATGGTGCGGATTGGCGGCGGGGCTGGCGGGGATCTGGGCCGGCGTCTGGGCGGGTGCCTGTGCCGTACCTTGTGTCTTTGGCGGGCTTAATGGGCGGGGCTGAGCCGGGGGCGCAGAAGAAGACAGGCTGGCCATGAACACCCCATGAATACCCATTGTGAAACGTGGATCGCGAGCGGTATTATGAGAGAAACAAAAGACAATGACAAACGGCTTGGGGCAGGGTGCTTTTGGGCCAGGACAGGTTGATCATGACACAGACGCCCTCGGCCCCGCTGACCGGACGCTCGGCTTCGGAAGAGACGGCCACGACGACCCCTGCTGGGACAGACCCTGCGGGCGTTGCCCCGGTAGACGCCGTGGCCGATGAGGCGGCAGACGGCACCCTGACGCCCCGCGTCCCGGATCCGGTCAAACAGCTGAAACGGGTGCGCCGCAAGGCGCGCAAGGCTGAGGCCGCCGTGGCCGAGCTGGAGGCGCGCATTGCCGAGGCCGAGCAACGTCCGGCCTATCCGCTGGCGCGGCCCGCCAGTATGAAAAAACGCCACTGGGGGCTGGTGATCAGCTTTGTGGCGCTGGTGCTGGCGCCGCTTCTGGCGGTGATGATCTATCTCTGGACTTTTGCCGAGGATCAATATTCCTCAACCGCAGGCTTTACCGTGCGCAGCCAGGAAAGCAGCGGCGCCAATGATCTGCTTGGCGGGCTGGCGCAGTTTGCAGGCACCAGCAGCGCCTCGGACAGTGATATTCTCTATGAATTCATCCAAAGCCAGGAAATGGTGGCCGCGGTCGACAAAGCCGTGGATCTGCAGGGGCATTACAGCGCGCTCTGGCCGCGGGACTGGGTCTTTGCGCTCTGGCCGGAGGCCTCGCTGGAGGATCTGACCTGGTACTGGCAGCGCATTGTCGGCATCTCCTTTGACAGCGGCTCGGGGCTGATCGAGGTGCAGGCGCTGGCCTTTGATGCGGCGACTGCGCAGGCCATCACGCAGGCCATCGTGGCGGAGAGCCAGACCCGGATCAATGCGCTGAACGAACAGGCGCGCGCCGATGCGATGCGCTATGCCCGCGCCGATCTGGACGAGGCGCTGGAGCGGCTGAAGGACGCCCGCCAGTCGCTGACCAGTTTTCGCACCCGCACCCGGATCGTCGATCCCGAGGCCGATATCCAAGGCCGTATGGGGGTGATGAACAACCTTCAGCAGCAACTGGCCGAGGCGCTGATTGAGCAGGATCTGTTGCTGGCCTCCGTCAGCCCATCAGATCCCCGGATTAAGAAAGCACAGCAGCATATTGATGTGATTCGCGATCGCATCAATATCGAACGCCAGACCTTTACCTCCAACAACACCGACACCGGGGGCGTGGGGGAGGATTATCCTTCGCTGATTTCCGAATTCGAACGGCTGACGGTGGACCGCGAATATGCCGAGGAAAGCTACCGTGCCGCCCTGACGGCGCTGGAGGTGGCGCGCGATGATGCCGCCCGTCAGAGCCGCTATCTGGCGACCTATATCAACCCCACCCGCGCCACCGAGGCGGAATATCCCCGCCGCACGGTGCTGGCCGCCCTGGCCGGGCTGTTCCTGCTGCTGACCTGGTCGATCCTGACGCTGATCTACTATTCGATCCGCGATCGCAGTTAAGTCGAGGGGGCAGGGCGGTGATCCGGTTTGAAAATCTGACCAAGAGCTTCTGGCTCAAGGGGGAGCGGCGGGTTGTCATCGACAATCTGAACCTGACCCTGCCGACGGGGCGGTCGCTGGCGCTTCTGGGGCGCAATGGCGCGGGCAAATCCACCCTGTTGCAGCTGGTGGCGGGCACTATGCGTCCCGATCATGGCGAGATCATCTCCGACGGGTCGATTTCCTGGCCTGTGGGGCTGGCAGCGTCGTTTCACGGCGATCTGAGCGGCGCGGAAAACGTCCGCTTCATCGCGCGGATTTACGGCGTGGATACCGATGATCTGGTGGGGTTTGTCGAGGATTTTGCCGAATTGGGCAAATTCTACCACATGCCGATGCGCAGCTATTCTTCCGGCATGCGGGCGCGGCTGACATTCGGCGCCTCGATGGGGATCAAGTTCGACACCTATCTGGTGGATGAGGTGACGGCGGTGGGCGATGCCGCCTTCAAGCGCAAGAGCCGCGATATCTTCACCGACCGGATGCGCCATTCCAGCGCCATTCTGGTCAATCATTCGATGCGCCAGCTGCGCCAGTTCTGCAATGCCGGTCTGGTGCTGGACAATGGCCGGCTGCGCTATTTCAGCGATCTGGATGAGGCCATTGCCGAGCATCATCGCCTGATGGCGGTCTGACAGGGGCTGATATGACTGGCAAGTATTTCCGTAATGCATTGATATAAAAGCAAAATGCAGGTCTTTGCCGGTGCGGAAACCGATCCTTGTATGCTTTTGGATTGTTTGACAAAAAGGGCAGGGGACGCAAACAGGACGGGGTGCCGGGGTGAATATACTGATGGTGGGCGCAGGGCTTTCGGGCGCTGTGATCGGGCGGCATCTGGCCGAAGCAGGTCACAAGATCACGGTGCTGGACAGTCGCGACCATATCGGCGGCAATTGCCATACCGCGCGCGACGCGGAGACCGGCGTCATGGTGCATGTCTACGGGCCGCATATTTTCCACACCGATGACGCTGAGGTCTGGGGGTATGTGAACGGGTTTGAGAGTTTCCTGCCCTATAAAAACCGGGTGAAGACTACCAGTCTGGATCCCGAAGGACGGCGTGGCGTGTTCTCGCTGCCGGTGAACCTGCACACCATCAACCAGTTCTTTGGCAAGACGCTGCGCCCTGAAGAGGCGCATGAGTTCATCACCGAGGAACAGGCCGACATCTCCATCACCGATCCGCAGACCTTTGAAGAGCAGGCGCTGCGCTTTGTGGGCCGCGATCTTTATGAGGCGTTTTTCAAAGGCTACACGATCAAGCAATGGGGCGTGGCGCCAAGCGCGCTGCCGGCCTCGATCCTGAAGCGGCTGCCGGTGCGGTTCAACTACGACGACAATTACTTCTTCCACAAATATCAGGGCATGCCGGAGAACGGCTATACCGCGATGATTGAAAAAATCCTCGATCATCCGGGCATAACGGTCAAGTTAGAGACTGTTTTTGACCAATCGCAGGCGGCAGATTACGACCATGTGTTCTACTCCGGGCCTTTGGATGGGTATTTTGACTACCAGCTGGGCCGGCTGGGGTACCGGACGCTGGATTTCGAACGGTTCACCCATCAGGGCGACTACCAGGGCTGCGCAGTGATGAACTACGGTGAGGAAGCCGTGCCTTACACCCGCATCACCGAACACAAGCATTTCGCCCCCTGGGAAAACCATGACGGCTCGGTCTGCTACCGCGAGTTTTCCCGCGCCGCGACGCCTGAGGATATCCCCTATTACCCGATCCGCCAGGTCGAGGAAAAAGCGCTGCTGGGGGAGTATGTGGCGCTGGCCGAACAGGCCGAGGGCGTCACCTTTGTGGGGCGTCTTGGCACCTATCGCTATCTCGATATGGATGTGACCATCCGCGAGGCGCTGGACACCGCACGCGGGTTTCTGGCAGCGCAGGAAAACCGCGCGCCGGTTCCGGCCTTCTTTGTGGCGCCGCTCTGATCGAGCCTGACCGCTGCGCTGTTGCAGGCGGCTTGGTCTGGACCCGTACCGGATGTTAGAGTAGGGCTTGGGCGCCGGAAAATAAGGCTGATGAAGGAACGAGATGGAGCCGATGAGCGACAAAACCGGAGCCAGACCCAAGACGCTTGTGATTCACATCGGCGACCACAAGACCGGGACCACCACCATCCAGAATGCGCTGGCTGTGGGGAGCATTCAGCTGCATGACGCCAAGCTGCTCTACCCGGCCAAGATGAACCACAATTATCTGACCGGGTTTATCACCAGCCATCGCAAGGGCACGCCCCTGCCCAAACATCTGGAGGATCGCGACGGTCTGACAGAGGTGGCCGCCCAGATCGCGGCCTCGGATGCGGATTATGCGGTGCTGTCTGCCGAGGCGTTTGAGAATATCCCGGCACCGGAATTTTACGACCTGGTCGAGACCTTCTTTCGCGGCTGCGCTGATCGCATCCATATCGTGGCCTATGTGCGCCCTCATGCGCAGCGGATCCTGTCGAGCTATGCCGAGCAGATCAAGATCGGCTGGTACCGGGGCAGCATGCAGGAGTTCTTTGACCACAACCTGCAAAACGGCCGGTTTCATTACGCGCCACGTTTTGCCCAGTGGCGGGAGTTGTTCGGCGAGGATTTCACCCTGCGCCCGATGATCCGCAAAGAGCTGAAAAATGGCTCGGTGCTGGATGATTTTGCCGAGGTGGCCTTTGACGGGCGGCCCTGCACGGTGGAGGAATTCGAGCCGGAAAACCAGGCCATGACCGTGCGCGAGCTGGCGTTGATGTATTTCCTGCAAGGTCAGTTTCAGGAACAGGACCCCTGGTTGCGCCACACGCTGGGCTGGGAGCTGTCGCGTCAGCTGGACCGTTCGCGCGGCGACAGCGAGGCCAAGGTGCGCAAACTGGTGATGGCGCGCGATCTGGCCGAGGCCGCCACCGCCGCCTATCGCTGCGATGCCGAGGTCATGGATGCCGAATTCTTCGGCGGCCGGCCGCTGTTGCGCAACGCGCTGCGCGACATGGAAAAACAATCGGCCCCCTGCGCCCCGTCGCTGGACCCCAGCCAGTTTTTCAGCCCCGAACATCTGCGCAACCTGACCGTCATGGCCAAGATCATCGAAGGCATGCTGGAACGGCAGGGCAAATGGCCCTCCTATTTCCACAGCCACCGGATCAAGGATATTGAGCGGCACAAGAACGCGCGCCTTGGGCTGGATGAAAACGGCGATCCGCTGGAACCTGAGGCGGATGCAGAGATGCCCGCCGGATCCGAGACCGCAGCGACACCTGCCCCACAGGGCGCCGCACCCACATCTGACACGCCGGCCCAGACACCACCGCCACCGCCCGCGCGCGTTCTCGCAGATGCCGCCGCAGGCGCTGCGCCACAGAAGGATCAGCCATGAATATCCGTTCCTCCCTTGCTGCGGTCATCGTGACCTACAACCGGCTGGACAAGCTGAAGCGCGTGATCGCCGCCCTGCAGGCGCAGACCTGCCTGCCGGAGCGGGTTTTTGTGATCGACAATGCCTCCACCGATGAGACCGGCAGCTGGTTGACCCAACTGCAACAGGACGACCCGCGGTTTCAGCATGTGCGCCTGCCGGAAAACATCGGCGGCGCCGGCGGCTTTTACGAGGGCGCGCGGGTGGCCTATGAGGAAGGCTATGATTACATCTGGTTCAGCGATGATGATGCTTATCCCGACCCCAATGCCATTGAGCTGCTGCTGACCGGCATCAAGGATTTCGAGGCGCGGTTCACCTGGCGGCCGTCTTTTGCCTGTTCGGCGGTGAAATGGACCAATGGCGATCTCTGCGAGATGAACACGCCCTCTACGGTCTGGGACTGGCCACGCTTCTACAGCCCCGAGACGCCTTATTTCCTGGTCGGCTCCTGCTCCTTTGTCTCGGTGCTGGTGCCGCGTTGGGCGATCCAGAAACACGGCTTTCCGATCAAGGAATATTTCATCTGGTACGATGATGCCGAATATACCCAGCGGATCGCCAAATCCTACCCTGGCATCTACTGTCCCAACAGCGTGGTGGTCCATGATGTGCCGGAAAACAAGGGCGTGAACTATTCGCTGGTGAACCAGGCCAATATCTGGAAATTCCGCTATGGCGCCCGCAATGAGGCGTCGTTCCGGCGCCGTGAACAGGGCTGGGCCGGGGTGGCGGTTTTTGCCCGCGGGGTGCGCCGACAGATGCGCCAGGGCAATGTGGAAAAATCACTGCGCCGCGAGGTCTATAAGGCGATCTGGCGGGGCTGTTCCTTTAACCCGCAGATCATCCGCCCCGATCCCGACACCGGCGTCTGAAACAGGACGTCTGAAACCCAGCGTCTGAAAACGGTGCCTACATAAGACCGTTCCCAACAGGTCGCACAATCCGGCAGGCAGCCAGACCACGAGGCAGGAGCCCCCATGTCCCAGGACAGAGACTACATCGATCAGGAGATCACCCAGATCCGTTTCATCTATGAAACGCTCTATCCCGAGACCCCGGTCGAGGCCCATATGTGGTGGGAAAAGGCCAAGCTGCCGACCCCGGCGGTGCAGCCGCAGGATATGTCCTATGGCGCCGAGATGATGGCGCTGACCTATATCGGCAACCTGCGCACCGGGCCGCAGGAGACCCCGGCGCTGCCGGGCAAGCGGGTGTTTGTCACCATTCCCTCGCCGCGTCAGGTGGCGGTGCGCGAAAGTGCTGGCGGCGTGCCCTGGCACAAGCGGCCGCGCAAATACCGGGCCATTCATGCGCTCTCGCCGATTCTGGCAGAGCAGATGAAATATCAGATCGAGGCCCGGCGCTGGCGCAAACTTCCCGCCCGGCATAAATTCTCCCGGCTGGCCTGTTCGCGCGGCATCTTTGAAACCCAGAAAATGACCCCAGAGGGGCGTCATGGCGGCAAGGATCCGGCAATCCTGATCGGGTTGCACTGGCTGGATGTGGGCGGCGCCGAGAGCCTTGGTATCGACAGCATCCAATGGGCGCTGGACGCCGGGTTGCGGGTGTTTGTCATGGTTGGGCAGGAAGGCCCCGAACGGCTGCTGGCGAAACTGCCCGATGATCCGCGCCTGCAGTTGATCCGCACCGACCGTTACCTGCCGCGCAGCCAGACCAGCGGTTTTGTCAGCCAGCTGATCGCGCAGGAAAACATCATCCTCACCCACAATCATCACTGCGTGCCGCTCTATGATGCGCTGCCCACGATCAAGCTGCGCCACCCGCATGTGGTCAATATCGACAGCACCCATATCGTGGAATACGCCGATGGCGGCTATCCGCGGATCTCGGGCGTCTGGAGCAATTACATTGATCATCACCATGTGATCAGCGGCGATCTGGAGCGGTTCTACAAGGAGCGGTTCCGGGTCTATGGCAGCAAGCTGGTGCTGGGGCGTCTGCTGGATGACAGCCGTCGCGGGGCCGAAGTGGCACCGGTGCGCATCAAGGCCGGGCAGAGCCGCTGCCGCGTCGCCTTTGTCGGGCGGATGGTGCATCAAAAACGCCCGGTGGTGGCGCTGTCTATTATCCGGCGGCTGCGGGCCTGGGGCAAACGCAACGGCGTGGAGTTCCGCTTTGATATGGTGGGCGAGGGCCCCTATCGCGGCGCGGTCGAACATCTTTTGACCCGCTACCGGCTTGCGGATGTGGTGCATCTGCATCCCGCGGGGACCGATGTGCCGGCGCTGCTGGAGGCCAGTGATATCCTCTTGGTGCCGTCGTCGAACGAAGGGCTGGCGCTGGTCTGCTATGAGGCGATTGAGGCCGGCTGCGTGCCGATCTGCTCCGAGGTGGGCGCACAGGCTGAGATCTGCCCGCCGGAAACGCTGGTGGCCTGGTCGCCTCTGCAGGCGGTGCGCGACAGCGTCGCGGTGGTGCAGCGGCTGTTGCGCGAGGAGGGTTTTGCCGAGACGGTAGAAGCCGGCCAGCGCGCCCGGATGCAGGCCTTGCAGGATGAGCCTTCGGCGCGCGAGGTGCTGGACCGGCTCTATCGTGATGCGCTGGCGGCGGTCGAGACGGAACAACAGCTCCCGAAAGAAACTGCCAAGCGCCGCAAGACCAAGAGCAAGGCCCCGGCATGACCCGCAGGCTGTGGCTGCATATCGGCTCGCATAAGACCGGGTCGACCTCGTTGCAGACCGCGCTGCGGCAGGGGCAGAGCGACAAGACCCTGGGCCGCTGGAGCTACCTGCACGCAAGGCCACGGGTGGATTTCAACCCGTTGGTGCGCTGCCATGGCATGGGCGCGGGGATGCACACCGAATTGCGCTGGCCGTTTCTGGAGCGGCGCATGGCGGATGCCGATCATCGCGGCCATGGCGACTGTATCCTGTCCAGCGAGATGCTGTTCTGGCTGATGGATGTCGCGGATCTGGAGGCGCTGCGCCAGCAGCTGCTGACCCATTTTGACGAGATCAACGTGGTGGCCTATCTGCGCCGTCAGGATGCGCTGGCGCTGTCGCACCGCAAACAGGTGGTGATGGGGCGGGCGGCCTATCAGTTTTACGGCGCGCAGATCCGGGGCCTGCCGGAGTTTCAGCCGCATATGATGCGCTATTTCGATTATGCCACCAAACTGGCGCGCTGGGAGCAGGTGTTCGGGGCCGGGAATGTCACCGTGCGCCGGTTCCAGCGTGGCGATCTGGTGGGCGGCGATACGGTGCTGGATTTCTACCATCTGGTGGGGCTGACGCCGCCGCCGGAGCTGCCGCAGGAAAACGCGGCCTGGTCGCGCAGCCAGCTGTTGGCGGGGCTGTGGCTGCGCCAGCGTGGCTATCCGCGCCAAAGCTTTGCCGAGGCGGTGCAGGAGCTGCCGGACGATGGCCGGCTGATGCCTGCGCGGGATGATGCAGCGGCGTTTCTGGCGCGGTTTGAGGCGATCAACCGGGCGCTGGCGGCGCGCTATGACCCGCAGGGGCCGGAGATGTTTTTTGACTGTGACCTCAGCCGTTATCCGGAGGCGGGCAATGGCGAGGGGCTGGAAGGCGATGCGGTGGTGACGCCAGAGGTGCTGGCCGGGCTGGAGGCGCGGGCGCAGGCGGAGAGGGCGGCGCGGGAGTTGCCGCTGGATGCGCTGAACCCGGAGGATCGGATCGACGGGGCCTGAGTTGCCCCTGTCCAATAGCGGATTGGTTTGTCCCCTCGCAGTTTTCTGCGGGGGGATTTTTTATGCGGGCAGGGACGCCCGGTGCTGCCCGGTCACGGGAGGGGCTGCGCAAAAGAAAAGGCCCCGCTTTGCGGGGCCTTTCCGAAGACATGTGACAGCGCCAATTAGGCGAAGTCGAAGTCCGCTGCGGCCAGATCGCCGAGTGCAACACCTGTCAAGGTCACAGTGGTGTCTGCATCGATTGCGATGGTGACACCTTCGGAGGTTTCGTAAGCAACCGCCAGAACGTCGTCCAGGTCGTTGTAACCCAGCTCTTCCACGTTCAGTTTGTCAGCGTCTGTACCGAAGTCGGTGATGGTGGTCGCGCCTGTGCCCGCTTTCAGGACAAAGGTGTCATCGTCGTTACCACCGGTCAGCTCGTCGCCGCCGAGGCTGGTGTAGATCATGTCTGCACCGTCGCCACCGGTAATGCTGTCTTCGCCAGCACCACCACGCAGTTCGTCGTCGCCTGTGCCGCCGCGCAGATCGTCGTCGCCGTCGCCACCTTTCAGGGTGTCGTTGTCAGCGCCACCGTCGAGGTTGTCGTCGCCGTCACCACCGTTGATGATGTCGTTGCCGCCCAGACCGTCGAGGGTGCCGTCGTCGCCGTTGCCGCCGAAGATCATATCAGCGCCTGCGCCACCGGTGATTTCGTCTGCACCTGCGCCGCCGCCCAGGATGTTGCCGTCGTCGTCGCCAGCAGTCAGGGTGTCGTTGCCGTTGCCGCCGCGCAGAACGTTGACATCGTCGCCGCCGTTCAGATCGTCGTTGCCATTGCCACCGATCAGGGTGTCATTGCCAGCACCTGCAATAAGGGTGTTGTCCTGGTCGTCACCATTGAAGGTGTCGTTGCCTGCGTCTTCGCTACCGAAGTCGTTGGTTTCGTCGACGTCTGCGGAACCTTCAGTAGCAGTCCAGGAGTCATCACCGGTGGTGAAGGGAATGGTCTCTTCAAAGGTCACGGTAACGGTCTGGGTGTTGGTGCCGTCGGACAGAACCACAACGTAGGAGAAGGTTGCGTCTTCGCCGACGTTGCCCTGAGCGGCAATCGCTGCGGTGTTCGCGGTGAAGGCCAGGCCAGTGCCGGATACGCTGAAGGCGCCATCGGTGTTGGTGAAGTTGTTGCCAACGGTGGCAACGTCCTGACCATCAACGCTGACGATGGATGTCGCGGTGAAGTCAGTTGTGGTGGTTGCTTCGCCATCCCAGTCGTAGCTGGTGGTGGTTGCCAGCGCCAGCGGGGTGCCGTCTGCGTCACCAGCTGCGGGGTTGATCACACCTGTGGAGGCAACGCCTGCTTCGATGGTCGCGCCGTCGGAGAAGGTCACGGAAGTGAAACCTTCGGTCAGGGAAGCCGCGAAACCAGCTGTGGTGTCGTCGTCCAGAGTCCAGGTGTCGGTATCGGCGTCATAGGACACTTCAGCGTTTGCACCGGCCATCAGAGCCGCCAGAGCATTGTCTTCGAGGGTCAGCGTGTCTGCGCCGCCATTGCCGTCAAGAGTGCTTGCAGCAGCAAATGTTACTGCGTCGGTCAGGCTGACTGCGTCATCGCCAGTTGAACCAGCAACAAAAGTCTCGCCGGTGGGTACATTAATATTAGCCATTTTCTACTCCGTAGTAATGCTCGTCGATTTCCTGCGAACAAACGCGCCTGCCTTATGCCCGCAAAGGTTTTACCGCTCTCTGTCTCTCTGGCTGGGCATCTGTTGTCAAGGAAACTTGCGCAGGCGGGCTCAGGAATTGCGGGGATGTCGAAATCGTGCCCTGCGCGCCACGCTGCCCCGTTGTGGGAAACTGGCAGCTTGCAGCTAATTTAACCATTTTAGGGGTTGAAAAGGCGGAGTCTTTTTGCAAATTTCTTGCCCGATTGGGGGTGCGTTGCGGCGGGCCAGCGGGAGCTATGGCGAATTTACGTGTGATTTCGCCGGTACACTTGACGTTTTGCGAAGCGCCTGCGCATTTTGTTAACTCTTTCTTAATACATCTTATAAGGGTAGGGAATTCCTGACCCTGATCATTCTCTCACCTTGGGGGTGTGTGGTTTTTGCCACCTTGGCCAAAGTGGGTTTTCATTTATCAACATTTCATCCCGGCGTTTTTAATTCGCGACGCGAATTCTTTCACATTCTATTCGCGTGAATAGGGTTTTGATTTAAATTAATCGGCTTTTTCTTCTGATTTTGGGTGCGTGGGGCGTTCTGAATTTCACTTTTTCCACACTACCCCCTTCGATGTATAAAGGTGGTAGCGCCTCGGGGCGGGGAAAATCCCGCTGAAACCGGTCAAATCTGACGTAAGGGCAGGGGCAGGGGCGAGAGAATCCCCGGTCCGCAGCAGGTGGGCGGAATCAGAGAGGCAGGGATTCTCTGACAGGCATTCTCAGGCCATTCTCGGGGCGCTCTCAGGCGCGGCGCTGTCCGCAACCAGGGGCGGCTCTTCCCTCTTCTTTCCCGGTGTCTGCCCCGGAGCGGCGCAAACCGATCAGCCGTAGCAGCGGCGGGCCAGCTGGTGCAGGCGGGCGTCGTTGCGGCTCTTCTCGCCGACGATATTGCGCACCGCATCGGGAATGTCTTCGGCGGCTTTGGCCTGATTGCCGGTGTTCTCGCGGTGCTCTGTCAGCTCCGCCAGCCCATGGCTGCGGCGGAAATGCTGCAGGGAAGCGCCCAGATGTTCGGTGACACCAATAAAGCTGTAGGCGGCGTTCAGTTTCTCCAGCGCGTGATCAAAGGAGTAGAAGGCCCCGGCCATCAGCGACAGCTGGTAATCATAGGGCAGCACGCGGGCGTAGGATTCCAGCGTCGGATAGCGCGCGGCAAAGGCCTCGTGCTGGGGGTGTTTGTCGGAGGTGTTGTAGCGGTAGTTGGAAACAAAGCGGTCCAGCGGGTCGCGGATGATGGTGGCGCATTTCAGCGGCAGTTCCTGGTGGCGCCAATACATCACGTCAGACCAGGCAAAATGCCCCATCAGCACCTGACGGCAGGGGTTGGCCGCGTCGCTGCGCCGGTAGAGCGCCTTGCGCGTCTTGTTGCGGAACGACTGGTTGGTGTTTTCCCAGGAAACCGGGTGAAAGATGTCAAAAGCCTCTTGCAGGGCTTTGCCGACCGACATGCCTGCGGTCTTGGGGATATGCATGAAGAGGATCACATCATTGGGATCGTGATAGGTCTCTGCCGCCACCAGACGGGGTGAAAACCGGGCCTCGAAGGCGGTCTCGGCAACGGTCTTGGTTGCGGTGGCCTGAGGGGAAACCTGTGACATGATAAGGGCTTGCTCCACGTTGGACAGCAGGTGTCGGATGCGCTGTCGGGCCTTAGCGAAGGGGGGGGCGGATGTCAATCTGAGCAGGTCTGTGCGGGCGGGTTTGCAGGCCGCTGTGGCGGGGCTGCCCGCCGATGGGGTGGCGGGTCTTTGCCCGGGGGTGATGACGGGCTGGCACTGGGGCTGCGCTGCTCTTGTCGTGACCCGCAAAGCCCTATGGACAGGGCATCGCAAGGGGGCAGGGCCTAGCTGTTTGACAAGGCTCTGGTGACTGTGCTTTTGACCCTTTATCCAAAAGCGCCGGGGTGCATTCTGCATCTGGGCGCATCCGGCCATGGGCCCGCGGTCTCCCGGTTCTGTCGGGACAGGGGCCGCAGGGCCATCTGGATCTCTTAATTCTTTCTGGTTGCCCGTCGGGCGACACCGACAAAGGCAGCACGTCATGGCACGCACCTCCGCACAGCATTCAAAATCCGGGCTGGCTGAGATCCGCAAGGCGCGCAAGGGCAACCGCGGCGCCTTCTGGCTGATTGGCGTGTTCAGCTTCTTTGCCAATCTGCTGATGCTGACCAGCCCGCTCTATATGATGCAGGTCTATGACCGGGTGCTGGGCAGCCGCTCGCTGGAGACGCTGGTGGCGCTGACGGTGCTGGCGGGGTTCCTGTTCCTGATCATGGGGGTGCTGGACTATGTGCGCGGCCGGATCCTGGCGCGGGTCGGGGCGCGGTTCCATGACCAGCTGGAGACCCGCGTGTTCAATGCGGTGCAGGACAAATCGGCGGCGGGTTTTAATGATGATGCCGCCAAGGTGGGGCTGCGCGATCTGGAAGCGATGCAAAAGGCGCTGTCCTCGCCCATCGTTTCGGCGTTTTTCGACCTGCCCTGGACGCCGTTGTTTCTGGGGCTGATTGCGCTGTTCCATCCGCTGATGGGTCTGTTGGCGCTGATCGGGGGCGCGGTGCTGGTGGTTTTTGCGCTGGCCAATCAGATGGTGTCCAAGGCGCCGGTTGAAAATGCCAGCATGATGGCGGCCTCGGCGCATCAGGTGTCGGATGGGATGCGCAACAATGCCGAGCTGATCCAGGGGTTGGGGATGCGGCGTGCGGCCTTTGCCAAATGGCGGATGCTGCGCAGTCAGGCGGTTGTCTCGGAGCTGAGTGCGGCGGACATGACCGGCGGCTTCAGCACCGCCACCCGCACGTTTCGGTTGGCGCTGCAATCGGCGATGCTGGGCACTGGCGCCTATCTGGTGCTGACCGAAGGGCTGACGCCGGGGGTGATGATTGCCTCGTCGATCATCATGGGGCGGGCGCTGGCCCCGATCGAGACGCTGATTGGTCAATGGGCGCTGGTGCAGCGGGCCATGCAGGCGCAAGAACGTCTGGGCCAGATGCTGACCGAAACCCCGGAACGCCCGGCGCCGATGAAACTGGCGCGCCCGGCGGCCAAACTGGAGGTGCAGGGCGTGGCTCTGGTGCCGCCGGTGGCGCCGGGGCAGGTGGCCAAGCCGGCCTTGCAGGGGCTGAATTTCAATATCCAGCCCGGTCAGGCGCTGGGGGTGATCGGTGCCTCTGGGGCGGGGAAATCCTCGCTGGCGCGGGCGCTGATCGGTGTCTGGCATCCGGTCTCGGGCAAGATCCGGCTCGATGGGGCGGCGCTCAATCAATATGACATGGATGATCTGGGCAGCTATATCGGCTATCTGCCGCAACAGGTGACGCTGTTTGACGGCACCATTGCCGAAAATATTGCCCGCCTGTCGATGATGCCGGATCCCGATCAGGTGGTGGCGGCGGCGCGCAAGGCGGCGGTGCATGATATGATCCTGACCCTGCCGCAGGGCTATGACACGCCGGTGCGGGTGGCCAGCAACCGGCTGTCGGGCGGGCAGGTGCAGCGCATCGGTCTGGCGCGCGCGCTTTATGGCGACCCGGTGCTGCTGGTGCTGGATGAGCCAAATTCAAATCTCGATAACGAGGGCAGTCAGGCGCTGAACCTGGCGGTTTCTCACGCCAAGAAGGACGGGCGCGCGGTGATCATCATGGCGCATCGTCCGGCGGCGATTCAGCTCTGTGACCTGATCCTGATTCTGGACAATGGCACCCAGCGCGCCTTTGGTGCCAAGGACGCGGTGCTGGGAGAGCATCTGCAGAACCCGCAGGTGGCGCAGAAGAAACCGGCCCAGCAGCAGGCCGCTCCGAAACAGGCCGCTCCGAAACAGGCAGAGGCAAAATCATGAGCGATACATCCAAATCCTACCCGATCCGTGGGCTGACCATTGCCGGGCTGCTGGCGATGGGTCTGCTGGTGGGCGGTCTTGGCCAATGGGCCGCCACGGCAGAAATCTCCGGCGCGGTGATTGCCTCTGGTTCGATCAAGGTGGAACAGAACCGCCAGGTGGTGCAGCACCCCTATGGCGGTGTTGTCGATGAGGTGCTGGTGAGCGAGGGCGATCTGGTTGAGGAAGACGCGCTGCTGCTGCGGCTGGAGCCGTCAGAGCTGCTGGCCGAACGGCAGATTGTCGAAGGCCAGCTGGCCGAAACCCTGGCCCGGCGCAGCCGCTACAGCGCGGAACGGGATGAGGCCGAGGAGGTCACTTTTGCCGAGCTGCTGTTCGAGCTGAGCGGCACCCATGTGCAGACCGAAGAGCTGATCAACGGGCAGAAACGCCTGTTTGAGGCGCGTCTGGTCAATTTGCGGGCCCGCATCAGCCGCTTGCAGGAGCGGGTGGGCCAGATCCAGAGCCAGATCGACGGCATCGAGGCGCAGCAATCGGCCCTGCAGGAGCAATTGGTGCTGATCGGCAAGGAGCTGGAAAACCAGCAGAGCCTGCTGTCGCAGGGGCTGGCGCAGTCCAGCCGGGTGCTGTCGCTGCAGCGTGAACAGTCACGGCTGCGTGGTCAGGCCGGGGCGCTGACCGCCCAAAAGGCCCAGGCCGAAGGGCAGGTCACCGAATTGGGTCTGGAGATCCTCAACCAGACAAGTGCGCGACGCGAAGAGGCGATCACCACCCTGCGCGACCTGCAGGTGCGGGAGCTGGAGCTGATCGAACGGCGCAATGTGATCCTGCAGCGGCTGTCCCGGCTGGATGTGCGCGCGCCGATGGCGGGGGTGGTTTATGACCTCAATGTCTTTGCCCGCAAATCGGTGATCCGGGCGGCGGATCCGCTGATGTATCTGATCCCGCAAAGCCAGCCTTTGGTGATTTCGGCGCAGGTGGCGCCGTCGGATATTGATCAGGTCTATCTCAACCAGCCTGTCAGCCTGAATTTCTCCAGCTTCAACCAGCGCACCACGCCGACGCTGTTTGGCACGGTGAGCACGGTCTCGGCCGATTCCTTTGTCGATCCGCAGACCGGGCGCAGCTATTACGTGGTCGAGGCCCGGTTGAACAAAGGCGAGATCGACCGTCTGCCCGAGGGCAATGTGCTGGTGCCGGGGATGCCGGTGGAGACCTTCATCCAGACCAACAGCCGCACGCCCTTTGCCTATCTGTTGCAGCCGTTCACCGATTACCTGAACCGCGCCTTCCGCGAGAGCTGAGACAGCTTGCGCCCAAGCCTCTGATTTTCCGGCCTCCCGTTTGGTATCTGACGGGGGGAAGGTGCAAAATCGACTGCCACTCTGGCGCAACATGTTTTAGACTGACGCGACCCCGGTCACTGGGCTCTGTCGGCGTGCCCGCGCTCAGGTATAGACAGGCGATGGACCGCAACAGATTTAAGGATAGCAGATGAAAAAAGCCCTCATCACCGGTGTAACGGGTCAGGATGGGTCCTACCTTGCGGAGTTTCTTCTTGAGAAGGGCTATGAGGTGCATGGGCTGAAGCGGCGGGCGTCGTCGTTCAACACCCAGCGGGTGGATCACATCTATCAGGACCCGCACACCGATCATGCCCGGTTCAAACTGCATTACGGCGATCTGACCGACACTTCGAACCTGACCCGCCTGCTGAGCGAGATCGAACCGGATGAGGTCTATAACCTCGGCGCGCAGTCCCATGTGGCGGTCAGTTTTGAGGCCCCGGAATATACCGCCGATGTCGATGGCATCGGCACGCTGCGCCTGCTGGAGGCGATCCGCTTTCTGGGGCTGGAGAAGAAAACCCGGTTTTATCAGGCCTCCACGTCTGAGCTCTATGGTCTGGTGCAGGAAACCCCGCAGCGCGAGACGACGCCGTTTTACCCGCGCAGCCCCTATGCGGTGGCCAAGCTTTATTCTTACTGGATCACGGTCAACTACCGCGAGGCTTACGGGATCTATGCCTGCAACGGCATCCTGTTCAACCACGAGAGCCCGCGCCGCGGCGAGACATTCGTAACCCGCAAGATCACCCGCGGCCTCGCCAATATCGCCCAAGGTCTCGAGGACTGTCTCTATATGGGCAATATCGACGCGCTGCGTGACTGGGGCCATGCCAAGGATTACGTGCGGATGCAGTGGATGATGCTGCAGCAGGAGGCGCCTGAGGATTTTGTCATTGCCACCGGCAAGCAATATTCGGTGCGCCAGTTCATCACCTGGTCGGCGCAGGAACTGGGGCTGACGCTGGCGTTTTCGGGCGAAGGTGTCGAGGAGATTGCCACGGTGACCGCGATTGAGGGCGATATGGCCCCGGCGCTGAAAGTGGGCGATGTGGTGCTGCGCATTGATCCGCGTTATTTCCGCCCCGCCGAGGTTGAGACGCTGCTGGGGGATCCTTCTAAGGCGAAGGAAAAACTGGGCTGGGAGCCGGAGATCACCACCGAAGAGATGTGCGCCGAGATGGTGCGCGAAGACCTCAAAACCGCCCGCCGCCATGCCTTGCTGAAAGAGCACGGCATGGATCTGCCGGTCAGCACCGAGGGCTGAGAGCATGGGCACCAGCGCTGTGAAACTCTATGTGGCCGGCCATCGTGGCATGGTGGGTGGTGCTATCCTGCGCCGTTTGCAGGCGCGTCAGGATGCGGGGGCAGACATTCAGCTGGTCACCCGGACCAGCGCCGAGCTGGATCTGACCAATCAGGCGGCGGTGCAGGCGTTTTTTGCCGCAGAACGCCCCGATCAGGTGGTGCTGGCGGCAGCCAAAGTGGGCGGCATCCATGCCAACAACGCCTATCCGGCGCAGTTCATCTATGAAAACCTGATGATGGAATGCAATGTGATCCATGCCGCCCATCAGCAGGGCGTTGAGCGGCTGTTGCAGCTGGGATCCAGCTGCATCTACCCCAAACACGCCCCGCAGCCGATGGCCGAAGCCGCCCTGCTGAGCGATGTGCTGGAGGCCACAAATGAGCCCTATGCCATTGCCAAGATCGCAGGCATCAAGCTCTGCGAGAGTTACAACCGCCAATATGGTCGCGATTACCGCTCGGTGATGCCGACCAATCTCTATGGGCCGGGGGATAATTTTCACCCCGAAAACAGCCATGTTCTGCCGGCGCTTATCCGTCGGTTTGATGCGGCGGCGCGGGCGGGCGAGGATCACGTGACGATCTGGGGCACCGGTACGCCCCGGCGTGAATTCCTGCATGTGGATGATATGGCGGCGGCCTCGCTGTTTGTGCTGGATCTGGACCAACAGACCTATCAGCGTGAAACCAGCCCGATGCTGAGCCATATCAACGTCGGCTGCGGGCAGGATATCTCGATCCTGGAGCTGGCCCGGATGGTGGCCGATGTGGTGGGCTTTGATGGTGAGATCCGCACCAATCCCGATCAGCCCGACGGCACCCCACGCAAGCTGATGGATGTCTCGCGGCTGGCCCGGCTGGGCTGGCAGTCGGAAATTGCCCTGCGCGACGGGATTGCCCAGACCTATGAATGGTATCTGCAGCAGGATCAGGCCAGCCTGCGCAGCAAATAACCTGCCTGCGCAGCAAGTAACCAAGCCGCTGGCCATCGCCGCAAAAAAGGCCCAGAAAAGACAGCCCAATAGCCCAGAAAGCGGGCAGACATTGGCACCAAACAGGTCAAAGACCAGACCCAGAGACCGGTCGGAAAGGGACAGCCCATGATCACCCCCATTCTTCTGTGCGGCGGCTCGGGCACACGGCTGTGGCCGCTGTCGCGCAAGAGCTATCCAAAGCAATTTGTCCCCCTGGTGGGGGAGACCACGCTGTTTCAGGCCTCTGCCCTGCGCCTGTCGGGCGCGGGGTTCGCGGCCCCGATGGTGCTGACCAATTCGGATTTCCGTTTCATTGTCACCGAACAGCTGGCCGAGGCGGGCATTGATCCCGGCGCCATTCTGATCGAGCCGGCCGGGCGCAACACCGCACCTGCGGTGCTGGCGGCGGCGCTTTGGCTGCGGGCGCGCGATCCGGACGGGCTGATGCTGGTGGCGCCCTCGGATCACGTGGTGCCCGATGCGGCGGCCTTTCGCGCGGCGGTGGCAGCAGCAGAACCGGCGGCGCGGGCAGGCCAGCTGGTCACCTTCGGGATCAAACCGGACCGGGCTGAAACTGGCTATGGCTATCTCGAACTGGATGGCGATCCGGGCGATTTCAGCCCCAAGGTGATCGGGCTGAAACGGTTTGTCGAAAAACCGGATCTCGCCACCGCCGAGGACATGCTGGCCTCCGGGCAGTTCCTGTGGAACGCAGGCATCTTCCTGTTCTCGGTGCAGGCGATCATCGCCGCCTTTGAGGCCCATGCGCCGGATCTGATGGTGCCGGTGCAGGGCGCGGTGGACAAGGGCGAACCGGATCTGGGCTTTCTGCGGCTGGACCCGGCGGCCTGGGACGGGGCCGCGGATATCTCCATCGACTATGCGGTGATGGAGCGGGCAGAGAATCTCGCCGTGGTACCCTATGCGGGGGGCTGGTCCGATCTGGGGGGCTGGGATGCGGTCTGGCGTGAAAGCGGCCCCGATGGCGATGGCATCGTCACCCAGGGGCGCGCGACGGCCATTGAATGTTCCAACAGCCTGCTGCGCTCGGAGGATGACGGGCTGGAGGTTGTCGGCATCGGGCTGAAGGATGTGATCGCCGTGGCGATGCCGGATGCGGTGCTGGTCGCGGATGCCAGCCGCGCGCAGGAGGTCAAGAAAGCCGTCGCCGCGCTGAAGGCGAAATCCGCCCGCCAGGCCGAAGCCTTCCCCAAGGATCACCGCCCCTGGGGCTGGTTTGAGAGCCTGGTGGTGGGCGAACGGTTCCAGGTGAAACGCATCCACGTCCATCCCGGCGCGGCGCTCAGCCTGCAGAGCCATCATCACCGGTCGGAACATTGGATCGTGGTGGAAGGCACCGCCAAGGTGACGGTGGATGACAAGATCCAGCTGGTGAGCGAAAACCAGTCGGTTTACATCCCCCTGGGCGCGGTGCACCGGATGGAAAACCCCGGCAAGGTGCCGATGGTTCTCATCGAAGTGCAGACCGGCAGCTATCTCGGCGAGGATGACATCATCCGCTACGAGGACATCTACGCCCGCAAGTGACCGCCTGCCACGGCTAGCGGATCAGCCATTCCTCCAACCCCTCGGGTGGGGTGTTTTTGCCGGGCAGCAGCGCGCGCAGGCGGATCCAGCGGGGATCGGTGGGCTGGCCCAGACGCAGGCGCAACCGGCCCAGAAGCCCGACCATATCCCATTCCACCCGCTCGGCGCGGCTGCGGTAGGGGCGGGTGGGGTCATAGGCCGGGTTGAGACAGGGCGCGCCGCCAGCCCCGCGCAGCATGGCGCCAAAGCCATCGCGCAGGCTGCGGCCCTGCCAGCGCCCGCCATCATCATTGCCCAGAATTGACGGGGTGGTGGAGATCACCCCCACTGGTGTCTCGCCGGGCCGGGCGGCGCGGATCCGGTCGCCGGCCATCACCACGGAGACCCCGCGCCGGTCCTCCCCATCCGGGTTGCCATCCAGCCATTCAAAAAACTCGGCATAATCCGCGCCGCCGCCGCTCCAGGCGCCATCGCAATAGCCATTGCCGGTCTGGCTCAGCCGGAACATCGCGCCGCTGCCATCGCCGGCGGTCAGGTAATCCTGCGCACTGCCCGTCGCGGTGAGTGCCAGAAGCGTGCTGTCATCACCGCTGACCTCCAGACGGGCACCGGGATCATAGGTGCCAAAGCCGGCACGTCCATTGGCGGATTTCAGCACCATGGCAGCGTCCCAGCTGCTGCCATCCGGCGAAAGTTTCACGGTGAAATCGGTATTGCCCGCCAGCCCCATCTCGGCATGGCCCGCCCAGTTGGATTGAAACAGCAGGCTGGCGGTGTCACCGCCTGAGGCCTTGTTGATCTTCAGCTGGTGGCCGCCGCCATCATGGCTGAACAGGCTGGCGGGGCTGCGCAGGGACAGGCGGTTGCTGGCGTCGGCGTCGGTGGCAATGCCCAGGCGGTCCAGCCGGTCGCCGGTCAGGGGCGGCAGTTGCCATTGGGTGCCATCCCAGATCCGCAGCGCCTGATCCGCCGGCACCCAGGCGCGCCAGCCCGGCTGCGGCGTCAGGAACTGCCAGGCGGCCTCCTGCCAGATCGCCAGCCGCCCGCCCTGACCGGCCCAGGCATCCGCGGGGCTGTCGGCCAGCCCATAGGTGGCGCCCTCGGCAGGGGTTGCGGGCGGGGTGGTGGCGTCAAGCGCTTCAAGGCGCAGCTGCACCAGCGCATCCAGCATGCGCAGCGCCTCATTATGGGTCACATGTTTTTGCGCCTGCGCGGGCATCAGATAGGGCAGGGCAAGACGGGGCGTGGTTTCAGAGAGGGGGTCTGACATTCTGGCGGCTCCTGATCGCGGGGATGGGGTCATCCTGCCTCAGCCAGATCACCCACCCCCTAAGAGCGCGCGCGCCGCCTGCGCAACACCTGCGTCGTATCCGGGCAGGCCAGGCGCGGGGGATTGTTTCCCCCGTGGCTGAACCACAGGGATTGTCTTCAATATGTAAACAATCTCCGCGTTTCTGCCCCATTCCCGTCCGCTCTGCCGCCGTGACCACCCGCGAGGGTTGATTTCGACCCCGGGCAGTCGCCCCGACGGGTCAGGTGATGACACAGCGCGGGAGCAGCAGGATGGATCTACAGTTTGCAGGACGGTTCGGGGCCAATGATCAACTGCTGGACAGCGATCTGCGCGATCTGGAACTCCATCAGGGGGCCAATGGCGCGGTGCAATTATTTGCGGTGAGCGGGCTGAACGGCGGCATTGCCAGCTATGGGTTGGGCCGCGGTGCGCCGGTGCTGCGCGACAGCCTGTATCACCGCGCGCTGGGGCTGGCAGGGGGCGAGGCGACCTTGGCCGAGATCGGCGGCGAAACACGTCTGCTGATGGAGGGCAGCACCCGCAGCGCGCTGGCCTTTCACCAGATCGGCGGCACTGGCCAGCTGTCGGCGCAGCAGCAGGCCAGCCTGCCCGGCGCGGGCGCTGCCGGGCTGACAGCGACGGTGGCGGGGGATCTCAGCGGCGGTGGATCGGTGGTCTACGGGCTGGCCAATGGCCAGCTGAGCGGCTGGCAGCTGAGCGCGGGCGGCACTCCCGGCGCAGAGGTCGCCACCCGTGGCGCGGCAACGGCCTACGCCCGCCCCGGCGCGGTGGCGCTGGAGCTGGCGGATCTGGGCGGCAGTGCGCAGGTGCTTTTGCTGGCGGACCGGATTGAACAGGGGGTGCAGAGCTACCGGGTGGATGCTGCCACTGGCGCGCTGAGCGTCGCGGACAGTCTGGGGGCGGCGGATGGGCTGGGGCTGGCGGAGCCCACCGCCGTGGAAAGTTTCACCGCCTTTGGCAGCAGCTGGGTGGTGGTTGCGGCGGCGGGCAGCGGCTCGCTCAGCCTGATTGCGCTGGCGGCCAATGGTCAGATGAGCCTGAGCGATCATGTGCTGGACACCGCCGCCACCCGTTTTGGCGGGGTCACCGCGCTGGAGGTGGTGGAGGTCGCAGGCGAGGTGCTGGTGCTGGCGGCGGGCAGCGACGACGGGCTGGCGCTGTTTCGGATTCTGCCCGAGGGCCAGCTGGTGCATGTCATGAGCCTCGCCCAGGCCAGTGGCACTGAGGATGCCGGGCTGGGGCTGGAGAATGTCACCGCGCTGGCCGCGGCGGTGGTCGGGGGGGGTCTGCAGATCTTTGCCAGCTCCGGCCGTGCCGAAGGGCTGTCGCAGTTCACCCTGTCGCTGGCAGAGCTGGGCGATGTGATCACCACCGCAGGCGGCCGGATCAGCGGCACCAGCGGCGCGGATGTGCTGGCCGGCGGCATCGGCGCGGTGCTGAATGGTGGCGCGGGGGCGGATGTCTTTGTGCTGCGCCCGGCTGAGGAGGGGCGCAGTGGCAGCCTGCGCATCAGTGATTTTGAGGCGGGTCAGGACAGTCTGGATCTGTCGGGATTTGACGGTCTGCGCAGCCTGGAGGGGCTGCAGATCCGCAGCCGCAGCGATGGTGCCACGCTCACCCATCAGGCGGCGGATGGCAGCCGCACCGAAGTTGTGGTGCAAAGCCGCGATGGCGACAGTCTGGATGCGGCGGATCTCTTTGCGGATGGCTTTGTCTTTGCCGACCGGATGCTGCCCCCCGCCGAGGCACCGGATCCGATGCGCTATGGCAGCGGCGGCGCCGACCGGCTCACCGCACGCAGCGCTGGCGACCAGATCAACGGTCTGGGCGGCAATGACACGCTCTTGGGCGGCGACGGGCGCGACAGCCTCTGGGGGGATGACGGGCATGACCGGCTGATCGGCGGCAAGGGGGTGGACCGGCTGCGGGGGCAGGCCGGCAATGATGTGCTGCTGGGGCAGGATGCGCGCGATCTGCTGGTGGGGGGCCTCGGGCGCGACACGCTGGATGGCGGTCGCGGCGGGGATCGCCTGTTGGGCGGGGCGGATGCGGATCTGCTGCGTGGCGGCGGGGAGAACGACCTGTTGCGCGGCGGCGCCCAGGGCGATCGCCTGCTGGGACAGAGCGGCCGGGACAAGCTGTTTGGCCAGAAAGGCAATGACCTGCTGGATGGCGGCGGCGGGCATGACACGCTGACCGGCGGCGCGGGGGCGGATGTTTTTGTGTTCGGGGCAGGTCATGGCAGTGACCGGATCCGCGATTTCACCCAAGGCGAGGATGTCATTCACCTTGGGCGTCTGGCGCGCGCGGGCATCTCTGAGGATATGAGCGATCTGACCCTGCAGCAGCAGGGGGATCACACGCGGATCCTGACCGGGGCTGGGGACATCCTGCTGCTCAATCAGAGTGCGGCAGAGCTGAGCGCGGATGATTTTATCTTCTGATTCCGGGGCCGGCCTGGAAGATGTGCCGGGATCAGATCAGACCAATAAGGCAGGAACTGGCAGCGCCCTCAAAACAGAAAGTCATCCGTTCTGAGAACGTCAAACGCCGTGTCCTGCAGGGTGAGCGACCAGCCGGTGTCATCCCGGATCACCAGATCCGCGCCGCGGACCTCAAGGTGATCATCGCGCAGATCGGCAAAATCCGAGACCCCGGTGGTGGCGCGCATATCGATGCGGTCGTTGCTCTGAAAATCAATCACCACATCAGCCCCTTGCGAGAACACAAAGACATCCGCGCCGCGCCCGCCGGCCATCCGGTCATTGCCGTCGCCACCGTCCAGCCTGTCCTGTCCGGCGCCGCCTTTCAGCGTGTCGCGTCCGCGTCCGCCCTCCAGCGCATCATGGCCCTTGCCGCCTTGCAGCCGGTCACTGCCCTGACCGCCGCTCAACTCATCCCCGCCGCGCGCCCCGGCCAGCGTGTCGCGCCCGGCGTTGCCCAGCAGCTCATTGGCGGCGCCATTGCCGATCAGATGGTCGTTGCCTGCCCCGCCCCAGGCGTCTTCGATCAGATTGAGGGTGCGGCCATCCAGGCGCACAGCGGCGGCCATGGCGACATTGTTCTCCAGCGCCCCGATGCTGGAATATTGCCCCGGGCGCAGATCAATCCGGCTGTTGGTCTCAATATCGGAGGCATCAATCAGATCCTGCCCGCCGGCATCCCAAATGGTCAGGCTGACATTGCGCGCCACCCCGTCGCCGCCCTGCACGGTCATGCCATCCGCGCCATATTGATAGGCTTGGCCGCCACGCCCGTCGCCAGCGCCGAGATAGACCGTGGCATCGGTGCGGGTCTCTGTATTGGCACCATAAAGCGCCTGCACCGCCTGCATATCCCACAGCATCGGCGTCAGCGCCCAGCCCTGAAGATCCTGGCCCAGATCCGCGTCACCGGGATGCGGCAGGTATGACATCACCGTGAACTGGCCAGGGGTTGTGGGGTTCTCGGGCATCTCATTGGGGTGATGCAGCCCGAGGGCATGGCCCAGCTCATGCAGATAGGTGTTCCAGCTGGTATGACCCAGTATCGGCCCGATGCCCGGCACATATTGATCGGGGTTGCTGTTGTTGAGCCAGAGATCTCCGGCGGGAGAGGGCCGCGTGCCCAGATCGGAGGGGTCTGGAAAATCGACGATAAAACCAAACAGCCCGGCATTCGCAAAATGCGCGCTGGCAAAGGTCAGATCCGCCGTCCCGCCTCGGGCCGGGATCAGGTTCAGATTGGCCACCTCATTCCAGGCCGCCACCGCCTGCAGCATCATCTGCCGCTCGGCGGGGTCCATATTCACCGTCGCCCCCTCGGGCAGGTATTCTCCGCCGACGTCATAATCGCCAAAATCCGGATCATAGTCGTAATAGTCCGGTACCGAAGAGAGAAAGTGATAGCGAATGACATCGTCGCCCTCATGCCAGCCGTCGGCTCCGCCCACCAGAAGCGCCCGGTAATCCTGATAGGTTGGCATTTTCGTATCCCTTGTTTTTAGGTCTAACCTGTGGCTCCGGACAGCTTAGCAGGGCGTTGCGGAGATAGGTTTAATTGCTCATGAAATCATATGTCGTCGCATTGTTTAACCTGCGCAAGGCGGAGCAACAGGCAAAATGTGCCTTTCCCGTGGCGTCACGCGCGTCTGGGCGTTAGGACAGAAGACAGGACCACGGCAGCAGATCGGGGGAGAGGGCATGCAGATTGAAGACACGGACCTGCCAGGTGTGAAGATCCTGACACCGGCGCGGTTTGGCGATGCGCGCGGGTTTTTCTGCGAGAGCTGGAACAAGGCGCGGATGGCCGAGGCGGGGCTGGATGTCGATTTCGTGCAGGACAATCATTCGCTGTCGATGGAGGTTGGCACCCTGCGCGGGCTGCATTTTCAGGCGCCGCCCCATGCCCAGGCCAAGCTGGTGCGCTGCGGCCAGGGGGCGCTGTTTGATGTGGCGGTGGATATCCGCAAAGGCTCGCCCACATACGGGCATTGGACCGGGGTGGAGCTGTCGGCGGCAAATGGCCGTCAGCTGCTGATCCCGGCGGGGTTTCTGCATGGGTTCATCACCCGCAGCCCCGGCACCGAAGTCCTGTATAAATGCGATGCGTATTACGCGCCGGACTGTGATGGCGCGGTGGCTTGGGACAGCTGCGGCATTGACTGGGGCTTTGAGGGTACACCGGTGCTTTCTGAAAAGGATGCTGCGGCGCTCCGGTTTGAAGACTTCGACAGCCCTTTCGTGTGGGAAGGATAAGAGATGAAGATTTTGGTGACAGGTGGCGCTGGGTTCATCGGCTCGGCCGTCGTCCGACTGGCCGTGGCGCGCGGCCATCAGGTGGTCAATCTGGATGCGCTGACCTATGCGGCCTGTCTGGACAATGTGGCGGCTGTGGCGGACAGCCCGCTCTATGCCTTTGAGCAGGTCGATATCCGCGATCGCGCCGCATTAGACACTGTTTTTACCCGCCACCGCCCGGATGTGGTGATGCATCTGGCTGCGGAATCCCATGTCGACCGCTCCATCGACGGGCCGGGCGATTTCATCGAGACCAATATCACCGGCACCTATCAGATGCTGGAGGCGGCGCGCAAATACTGGGCCGAGGCGGGGCGTCCGGAGGGGTTCCGGTTCCATCATATCTCCACCGATGAGGTCTATGGCAGCCTGCCTGCGGACCCCAGTGTGATGTTCACCGAAGAGACCGGGTATGATCCGCGCTCGCCCTATTCCGCGAGCAAGGCCGCCAGCGACCATCTGGTGCGCGCCTGGGGGGAGACCTATGGGCTGCCGGTGGTGCTGACCAATTGCTCCAACAACTACGGTCCCTATCATTTCCCCGAAAAGCTGATCCCGGTGGTGATCCTCAATGCGCTGGCGGGCAAACCGCTGCCGATTTATGGCGATGGCTCCAACGTGCGCGATTGGCTTTATGTGGAGGATCACGCCGATGCGCTGCTGTTGGTGGTGGCCAAGGGACGCCTGGGGCGCAGTTACAATATCGGCGGCGAGAATGAGCGCAGCAATCTGGAGCTGGTCGAGACGCTCTGTGCGATCCTTGACGAGAAACGGCCGCGGGAGGATGGGGGGTCTTACAAGGACCAGATCACATTTGTCACCGACCGCCCGGGCCATGATGCGCGCTATGCCATCGACCCCTCCCGTATCCGCGACGAACTCGGCTGGCGGCCCAGCGTCACCGTTGAGGAAGGTCTGGCGCGCACGGTGCAATGGTATCTGGACAATGAGAGCTGGTGGCGCGCGCTGCAAAGCCGCGACGGCGTGGGTGAGCGGCTGGGGGTCAAGGCGTGACGCGCGGGTGTGAAGGCTTGCCCGATGGAAAGCCTGCCTCCCTCTCGTCGGCAAAGCCGCCTGCCGGGCAGCGGGACGGGCAGCAGGGCGGGGATATTTTGGGCCGGAAGGGACGTGCTTCTGCTCCTAGGCAGACCAAGGGACATAAAAGGAGCCGCATATGATCCTTGTTTTTGGCAAAACTGGTCAGGTGGCGCAGGAACTGGCGGCGGAGGAAACCGTCACCTGCCTGAGCCGGGATCAGGCGGATCTCACGGATCCTGCGGCCTGCGCCGAGGTGATCCGCGCCCATGCGCCTGCGGCGGTGATCAACGCCGCCGCCTATACCGCTGTGGACCGGGCCGAGGCGGAGGAGGATCTGGCGACACGGATCAATGGCACCACCCCCGGGGTCATGGCCGAAACCTGCGCCACGCTGGGCATTCCCTTTGTCACCCTCTCCACCGATTATGTTTTCGACGGCAAGGGCAGCAGCCCCTGGCATCCGGATGAGCCGGTGGCGCCGCTCAATGCCTATGGGCGCTCCAAACAGGTTGGCGAGGCGGCCGTGCGCCTGGCGGGGGGCGCGCATGTGATCCTGCGCACCTCCTGGGTGGTGTCGGCCCATGGCAGCAATTTCGTCAAGACCATGCTGCGTCTGGGCAAAGAGCGCGAGCGGATGCGCGTGGTGGCCGATCAGATCGGCGCGCCGACCCCGGCCCGCGCCATCGCCGCCGCCTGTATCGAGATTGCCCGTCAGCTGATCGCAGACCCGGAAAAATCCGGCACCTATCATTTTGCAGGCCAGCCGGAGACCAGCTGGGCCGGGGTCGCCACCGAGATCTTTGTCGCGACAGGCATTCCCTGTGCGGTGGCGGAAATCCCAACCTCGGCCTATCCGACCCCGGCACCGCGACCCTTGAACTCACGGCTGGATTGCAGCACGCTGGAGCGGGTTTTTGGCACCACGCGCCCGGACTGGCAGGCCGGGCTGAAGGATATTCTGAAGGATCTGGGAGAGCGGGCATGACCACAGGCACATCCGGCGCGGGCCGCAAAGGCATCATTCTGGCAGGTGGCTCCGGCACGCGGCTTTATCCGATCACCATGGCGGTCTCCAAACAGCTTTTGCCGCTCTATGACAAGCCGATGATCTACTACCCTTTGTCGGTGCTGATGCTGGCGGGCATCCGCGAGATCTGCGTCATCACCACGCCGCAGGATCAGGATCAGTTCACCCGGCTTTTGGGCGATGGCAGCCAGTGGGGCATCTCTCTCACCTATGTGGAGCAGCCCAGCCCCGACGGTCTGGCGCAGGCCTTTGTGCTGGCCGAAGACTTCCTGGATGGTGCCCCTTCTGCGCTGGTGCTGGGCGACAATGTGTTCTTTGGCCATGGCCTGCCGAAACTCCTGGCGGCGGCGGATGCGCAGACCAGCGGTGGCACCGTTTTTGGCTATCACGTGGCCGATCCCGAACGCTATGGCGTGGTGGAGTTCGACGCTGAGGGCCGCGCCCGCGAGATCATTGAAAAACCCGCCGTGCCGCCGTCGAACTATGCGGTGACGGGGCTGTATTTCCTGGATGGCAGCGCGCCGGAACGGGCGCGGCAGGTCACGCCCAGCCCCCGCGGCGAGCTGGAGATCACCGATCTGTTGCAGATGTATCTTGACCAAGGCGCCCTCCGGGTGGAGACTATGGGCCGCGGTTATGCCTGGCTGGACACCGGCACCCATGGATCGCTGCTGGATGCGGGCAATTTCGTGCGCACCCTGCAAGAGCGCCAGGGGCTGCAGACCGGCTGCCCCGAGGAAATCGCCCATGAGGCAGGCTGGATTGACGCCGCCCAGCTGCGCACCCGCGCCGAGATGTTCGCCAAAAACGCCTATGGCGCCTATCTGGAAAGGCTGCTGAACTGATCAGAGCGCGACACGGCTCCACCCCAGGCTGGGCGCAGCAGCTGGATCAGCTGTCTGCTTGTTCTCGCTTAGGTGTATGCGATCATCCATGATTCCACTTAGATGACTTATTTACCTCTGGACGTTTCACCTTGGCTTCATTTACTCTTTCAGAGAACAGATACTGAAGGCAACGATATCGTATCGCTATAGTTTTAAGGTTCATGGCATAATGAATACAGCTTTCAGAATATTGGCATGTGTTTTCTTATCAACATTTTTTACGACATGTGTCGATGCGCAAACTCAACTAAGCCCTCAAGCCTCTACAGGGTGTAAGATCTTCTCAACAGGAGAACGTGAGGCTAAGTATATTTGCAGAGAATTAAAGGTTTCTCTTGAAGAGACTTTAGAATTCTTGGTGTTATCAATTGAGTACGAACCTTCTATAATTAGTAAACTAATTTTGGAGGAGAGAGAAATTCAACCGATTTTCGTGGAGAAATTTCTGTCTTCTATGTGGATTTTAGAAAATTGTGAGGCCAAGGAAGCTTGCGCCAAGCCATCTGCCGAGCAGACCTCTTTATCAACATGTGAAGGTGAAATGAAAATGTACACTTTGTACAGAGGATTTTTCCTTCAAGATTACCCCCCCCCCCTTAAAACACTCGAAATAGGAAAATCTCTTCTCTGCGCGTCAAATCAGGGATTGAACGTCCTTATATCAGCAGAGTTATTTGCTACGGACCAAGATGCTTTCGTCATATTGCCTGTGGCAGCAAGAAATGGAGAGAAGTAATGGTACAGATCACATTCGGTGATCTTTGTTGGGTAAAATACAAAAGGGTGCAGTCAAACTGACTGCACCCTTTGAAAATTAAGAAGTATCGTCAAAACACGACCACAGACACTTGAGGCTGTGATGGTGGGTCTGTCAGTTTTAGTGCCTCAAAAACGTACTGGCTCTTACACTATTGATGGCAATAAACCGTTTCATACAAGAATCTTATCCGGATCAGAGCGCGCCTGCGCGGCTGAAGACGCCGAAGAAGTTGCCGATGATATTGGAGATGGTCAGGGCATCATTCACTGGCGCTTCGGTGGCAATCAAAAGATCCCCGGAATTGATCTTGAAGCGGCGCGCCGAGAACAGCCCGTCGGCCGAGGTGAGATCCAGCGTGAACACCACCCGGGGCTGGCGCGGACCACGCTGGCCCGGCGCGAGGGCGCTGTCGGGGTATTCGCGCAGCACCAGAAGCCCCTGCGGGTCGGCGCGGCTGTCCTGAAAGCCGCCCGCGACCGACATGGCGTCCATCGCCGACATCTGATCCTTGGTGAACGTGTGCAGATCCTCACGGCCGGTTGCCCCGAAGGAGAGGAAATAGCGCGCGTCCTCTTCCACAAACACCCGGTCGCCGCCGCGCAACAGCGTGTCGCGGCGCGGATCATTGAGCAGGGTCTCCACCGAGGTGCCATAGATGCTGCGCCCGCGCACCAGACGGATCTGCGGATTGTTGAGGCCGGCGCTGATGCCGCCGCCGGCCGCGATCAGCCCCATCACCGTGTAATTGCGATCCGGCATCGGATAGGTGCCGGGGGTGGTGACACCGCTGACCAGATCCACCGAATTGCCGCGCCCTTCGGTCATGTCCAGCTGCAGCTGGGCCGAAGGCACGATTTCTTCCATGGCGGTCTGCAGTTTTTCGCGTGCCAGATCCGGGGTCAGCCCGTTCACATTCACATTGCCCACATAAGGCATGAAGATGCTGCCATTGGCGGCCACCGTCACATCCTGCAGCTGCACCATTTTTTCATCCGGGCTGGTCAGCAGGGAATTGTCGCTGCTGTCCCAGATCCGCAGGGTCAGCTGATCGCCGGGCTGGATGATCTGGGTTTTGGCGCCTTGGGTGGCCCCGATCCATTTCAGCGGGCGTTTGCCGTTATGGGCACCGCCGCTTTCAGGGCCGGTTTCGGGCCAATGGTCGACGGCGGGCAGAAAGGCGCGGGTCACCGCATAAAGGGCAAAATCGGCATCCGCATCATCGGCAGTTTTCAGGATCTCTTCGCTGGCGGGGGCACCGCCGGGCAAACGACCGCAGGCTGCCGGCAGCAGGGCGAGACCAAGAGCGGCAAGCAGGAGGAAAAGACGGCGCATGGGGATCCTTCGTTCGAAACCGTCCGAAAACGGCTTGATTTTTGTTCCCCGCAAGATACTGGGCATGCAGACTGCGTCAACCGCAAGCACTACGGTAACAGGGGGGCTGATGCGTTTTCCACCCACATTGAGACCCGCATTGATCCTGGGCGCCTCCGGGCGGATCGGCGGAATCCTGCGCCACCAATGGGCCTCTGCCGGGGCGGACCTGCGCTGGCAGCGGCGGGCGCGGCCTGACGGAGCAGAGACCGAGGTACAGGGCTGGCATGTCTTTGATCCGCTGGCGGACCCGGAGGCGCTGGCAGAGGCGGCGCGGGGCGCGGCGGCGATCCTCTGTTTGGCGGGGCCGGTGCCCGGCGGCGCGGCGGGCCACGATCTGAGTGCGCGCCAGCTGGTGCAACATCGCGATCTGGCGCTGGCGGCGCTGGAGGCGGCCGCGCATGTGCGCGACGCAGGGGCCGGGGCAGGGGTTGAGACCGGGACAGGGGCACCGCGGGTGTTGCTGGCCTCTTCGGCGGCGGTCTATGGCGCGGCCCCTGGTTCCCTGAGCGAGGACACCCCGCTGGCCCCGGTGGCCCCTTATGGGGCGGCCAAGGCCGAGATGGAGCAGGCCGCGCAGGCGCGTGCCGCCGAACTGGGGCTGGAGATCACCCTGTTCAGAATTGGCAATATTGCCGGCCTTGATGCGATCCTGGGCGGCTGGCGGGCGGGGTTCTGTCTGGATCAACTGGCCAATGGGCAGACGCCCCGGCGCAGCTATATCGGCCCGCGGACCCTGGCGGAGGTGCTGGCGGCCTTGCTGCGCTGCCCCGACCTGCCGCAGGTGCTGAATATCGCCCAGCCGGGAGCGGTGGCGATGGGCGATCTGTTGCAGGCGGCGGGGCTGGAATTTGCCCGCAGGCCCGCGCCTGCGCAGGCCATTGCCGAGGTGCAGCTTGACGTCGCCCGGCTGATCGGGCTTTTGGCGGCACAGCCCGTGCCTGCCGCAGATCTGCCAGCGCGCCTGCCTGTTGCCACAGCCGCTGATCTGGTGGCGGAGGTGCGCGCGCTGGACCTGCTGCCCAACGCCCGATCCCGATAAGGACACTCGCATATGACCTGGCGCAAACGCCTCTTTGATCTCTTCTTTGCCAGTCTTCTGGTGGTGGTGCTGGGCCCGGTGCTGCTGGGGCTGCTGGCCTGGCTGCTGCTGAAGGAAGGCCGTCCGCTGTTTTACGTGGCTGAACGGATGAAAGGCGTCGATCAGCCCTTTGCCTTGTGGAAACTGCGCACCATGCAGGTGGTGGACAGCGACACGGGCGTGTCCGGCGGCGACAAATCGGCCCGCATCACCAGGACCGGCGCCTGGCTGCGCGCCAAGCGGCTGGATGAGTTTCCGCAACTGTGGAACATCCTGCGCGGCGATCTCTCCTTTGTCGGGCCGCGTCCGCCGCTGCGCCAATATGTCGAGGCCAATCCCGAGCTCTACGCCCGGGTGCTGAAATCGCGCCCCGGAGTCACCGGACTGGCGTCGATCACCTATCACAAACATGAGGCCGCCCTGCTGGCGCGCTGCACCACCGCCGAGGAAACCGATCAGGTCTATTCCCGCCTCTGTGTACCGATGAAGGCACGGCTGGACCTGATTTATCAGCGTCACCAGAGCATGTGCTATGACTTTGATCTGGTGTTTCAGACCATTGGCAACCTGTTCCGGCGCAGCTGAGAACCGGGTCGGGGCCGGGTATTCGGCGATTCGCCGCCCCCTGACGGGCGATTTTGTGCCAGATGCCCCTGCTGTAGGGCAGGAACCGCAAAGGGATCTCTCCGGGAGGGCCTCAGAGGCGGCAAAAGCAGGCAAATCACCGGGAAACGGCGTTTTTTTGCCACCAGCCGTTTTGTATTACGCTCCGAATGGGTCTAAAGTGACCTCTGAGTGACATTCGCAAGACGCCGGCAGGGGACGCCGGGGAAACGCCTTTGAAACAGGGCCTGCCGCCAGAAACACCCGTCACATAGGGTGCGGGGATCTGAGGCCGGGGATTGAGAAAAACGCATTTGAAACGGTGGCGCATCCGGGGTGATTTCCGGCGCAATATCGGGACATATAAAAAGGCCGCCCCAAGTGTATGCGGTCACCGGGGACTGGAAGTGGGGACGGCCAGGGATGTTCAATCTGATCAGCGCGCTGTCACGCAAACAGAAATCCTATATCTTTCTGACCATTGATCTTGGGCTGATCCCGCTGGCGCTGTTCCTGACCTTTCTGGTGCAGCCGCTGCCCGGATCGGCACTGGCCACTTTGGCGGCGATGCTGCCGGTGCTGCCCTATGTACTGGCGGTCTCTGCCGGGGTGGCGCTGTGGCTGGGGCTGCCCAAGGTGCAGCTCAATGCCTATGAACGTCACGCCGTCGGGCTGACTGCGCTGCTGGCCTCAATCACCGCCGGGGCCACGGCCGGGCTGACGCTGCTGTTTGGCCCGGATCTGCCGCCCGGCACCCATGTGGTCTTTGCCACCACCTATTTCCTCTGTCTTCTGGCGGCCCGTGCCGTGCTCTATCAGGTGGTTGTCGCGATCTACCGCCGCGCCCAGCCGCGCTGCCGGGTGCTGATTTATGGGGCCGGTACCACCGGCGCCCAGCTGGCCCAGGCGCTGAAGGCCCATGACGGCATCGATCCGGTGGCTTTTGTCGATGACAATACCTCGCTGCAGGGGGTGACATTGGTCGGCCTGCCGGTGTTTCCGCCCGCCCGCATTGCTGAAATCGCCAAGGCCCGCCAGATCACGCGGGTGCTGCTGGCGATGCCGTCGCAAAGCCTGCCGAAACAGGCCCAGATCATCCAGCGGCTGCAACGGATGCAGCTGGAGGTGCAGGCGCTGCCCTCTTTTGCCCAGCTCATCGGGGAAGAGGCGCTGGTCGACAAGCTGACTCCGGTGGCGCCGCAGAATTTCCTGGGCCGCGCCACCCGCGATGTGCCCCTGCAGGAGGCCAGCGGATCTTATCAGGACCGGGTGGTGCTGGTTTCAGGAGCCGGCGGGTCCATCGGGTCCGAACTCTGCCGCCAGGTCTTGGCCTGCCGTCCGCGCAAACTGGTGCTTTATGAGCTGTCGGAACTGGCGCTTTACACCATTCATCAGGAACTGGAACAGCAGGTCGAAGGCACCGACATCACCCTGGTACCAGTGCTGGGTTCGGTGACCGATCCGCGTCAGGTGCGCATGGTGCTGGCCGATCACGGCGTACAGGTGGTGCTGCATGCGGCGGCGTATAAACATGTGCCCCTGGTAGAGGCCAATCCGCTGCCCGGTCTGGCCAACAATGTCTTTGGTACGCAGACGCTGGCCCGGGCCGCGGCGCGCAGCGGGGTGGAGCGGTTCATCCTGATTTCCTCGGACAAGGCGGTGCGCCCGACCAATGTGATGGGTGCCTCCAAGCGGATGGCGGAACTGGTGGTGCAGGATCTCTCTACCCGCAATCCCGGCACCGTTTTCACCATGGTGCGCTTTGGCAATGTGCTGGGCTCTTCGGGATCCGTGGTGCCGCTGTTTCAGGAACAGATCAGCCGCGGTGGCCCGGTCACCGTCACCGATCCGCGCGTCAAACGCTATTTCATGACCATCCGCGAGGCGGTGCAGCTGGTGCTGCAGGCCGGCGCCGAGGCGCTTGGCGGCGAGGTCTTTGTGCTGGATATGGGCGAACCGATCTCAATCCTGCAACTGGCGCGTCAGGTCATCGAAAGTGCCGGCTATTCGGTACAGGATGAAGACCATCCAGATGGCGATATCGCCATTGAAATCATCGGCCTGCGCCCCGGTGAAAAGATGCAGGAAGAGTTGACGCTCAGCTCTGATCTGATCACCACCCGCCACCAAAAGATCTTCTGCGCCCGCGAGGCGGTGCTGTCGGAAATCGAGGTCGCGGCGCTGATCCGTGCCCTGCGGCAGGCCGTGGCCGCCGGCGACGAAGGGGCCGCACGCGCATTGATCAAACGCTGGGTCGAGGGCTACCGCGCCCCCGAAGAGGATCGCAAGACCTCCTGAGCGCCCGGCTCCGGGCCATCTCCTTGCGCAGGGATGACCATGACAGTGTCTTCAGAGCAGGATATCCGGGCCAGGTGATCGGGGCAGGTGATCGGGCCAGGTGATCGGGCAGCGTGCGAAGGCCCACTATAGTTTGCGGGTCACAGACCTATCACCAGCGTGCTCTGATCCTCGCCGGATCGTTGATCCGCCTGCGGCTTTTGTGGTCTAACCGGGCCAACAGCCCCCGGGGCGCAAACCGGCGGATCGGCCAGCCGATTCCCCGCCCGGATAATCCGACCAGACAACAAGGCAGTCCGAACCCGTGATCTTTGCTCTTCGATCTTTTCGTGCGTCGCTGTTCTTGCCATCTGTCTGTGCGGCGGTGCTCAGCCTAGGTGCAGGAGCTGTGCAGGCGCAAAATGCGCTCACCGCGCCCAAACCGGAGGCGCCGCGGTTCAAACCACTGCCCGCCCCCAGCCTCAATTTCTACGGCTCTCCCGGCCTCGTGGATATGCCCAGTGCGGAAATGCTGCCGGACGGGCAGTTTGCCACCACCTATTCCTGGTTTGGCGGTCAGGCCCGTTACAATCTGACCTTCCAGGCCACCCCCTGGCTCAGCGCGTCCTTCCGCTACAATGGCATCCAGACCAATGGCGCCCAGATTGCCGGGTTCTCCACCTATTACGACCGCGGCTTTGACGTGCGGCTGCGGCTCCTGCGCGAGGGACGCTATCGCCCGGCCGTTACTGTCGGGTTGCAGGATTTTGCCGGCACCGGGATTTATGCCGGGGAATATATCGTCGCCACCAAGAATTTTGACACCCCCGCGCTCAGCCATCGCGGAGGTACTGGCAGGCTGAAGCTGACCGCCGGCCTGGGCTGGGGACGCCTGGGGTCCAACGGCTCCATCGGCAGTATTGCCGGCACCCGACCGGGGTTTGTCGGTGGCACCACCGGGGGCGAATTGTCCTATGATCAGTGGTTCCGGGGTGAAATGGCGCCGTTTGCGGGCATTGAATGGCTGCCCAATGATCGCTGGGGGTTCAAGGCGGAATATTCCTCGGATGCCTATGTGCTGGAAACCGGCGCCCCGAATGTGTTTGAGCGCAAGTCCTCCTTCAACTTTGGCGCCGAATATCAGGCCAGACCGGGGCTGCGGCTGGGGGCCTATTATCTTTATGGCTCGGAACTGGGCGTCACCGCACAGATCCAGCTCAATCCCAAACACCCGACCCAGCCCATGCGGGTCAGCGCGCCGGTGCCAATTGCGCCGCGCAGCAGCTGGGCCACCGAAGACAGTCACTGGAGCCGCGACTGGGCCACAAGCACCCGCGCCAAGACCACATTGCGGGATGCGCTGGCCGAGGCGTTGCAACAGGACGGGTTGATCCTGGAGGCCCTGACCCTGCCCGCAGATGGCACCGAGGCTGAGCTGCGCTACCGCAATCCGCGCTACCGTGCCCAGACCCTGGCCATCGGCCGCAGTGCGCGTGCCATGGCACGGCTGCTGCCACCGTCCGTGGAGACGCTGAAAATCGTGCCGATGCGCGGTGGGCTGGCGCTGTCGCAGGTGGTGATCCGGCGCAGCGACCTGGAGGCGCTGGAACATAGCCCCGCCGCCACCGAGGCGCTCTGGGCGGTCACCGGCCTGCAGGCCGCCGACGCTCTGGCCGGGGATGCGCTGGTTACGCAGGATCTCTACCCGGCGTTTTCCACCTCGATCAGCCCTTATACCGCGCCGTCCTATTTCGATCCCGAGCTGCCGTTCCGGCTGGATGTGGGCGTGGATCTGAAGGCGTCTTATGCACCGGCCCCCGGCTGGCGCATTGCCGGCGCCATCCGCCAGCGCGTCTGGGGCAATGTGAAAGATGGGCGCGCCTCCAATTCGGTGCTGCCGCATGTGCGCACCGATGCGACGGAATATGCCCAGTTCGATACCACGCTGGAAAATCTCTATGTGGCGCGGCAATGGCAGATGGGGCGCGATCTTTATGCCCGCAGCACCGTTGGTTTGTTTGAGAGCATGTTTGGCGGGGTCTCCGGCGAGGTCCTTTGGAAACCGGTCTCCAGCCGTCTGGCGCTGGGGGTCGAGGGCAATTACGTGGTGCAGCGCGATTATGATCAGCGGCTGTCGTTTCGCGATTACAAAACCTTCACCGGCCATGCCTCGGCCTATTACCAGATGGACAAGGGCTATCATGTGCAGGTGGATGCCGGGCGCTATCTGGCGGGCGATTATGGCGCCACCTTTGCGCTGGACCGCGAATTTGCCAATGGCTGGCGGGTTGGTGGGTTTTTCACCCTCACCGATGTCTCCTCCGAGGATTTTGGCGAAGGCTCCTTTGACAAGGGCTTCCGCTTCAGCATTCCGCTGGACTGGCTGCTGGGCAAACCCAGCCGCAATACATTTGGCATGGTGGTGCGCCCGACCCAGCGCGACGGCGGCCAGCGGGTGCATGTTCCCGGTCGGCTTTATGGACAAATCCGCGAGGCCCATCGCGCACAGCTGACCCGACAGCGGGCAAGGATCTGGGAATGATGACGCCTGTGACCACACGCCTTGCCGGGCTGCTTTCCCTTCTAGGCCTGCTGGTGCTGACCGCCTGTAGCCGCGGACCGGACGCGCCGCCCCTGCAGGTCGAACTTCTAAGCAACCTCTCCGACCGGGTTGGCACCCGGCTGTCCGGGGGCAAGGCGGATCCGGCCGCGCGCCCGCCGCTGACCCGCGCCGGTCTGAATGAGATCAAAGACCCCTATATCGAGGTCACCATCGAGAAAAACGATGTCTTTGCCTATCTGTCGCGCCAGCAGCTGCGCCGCGATGACAGCCCCGGCACAGTGGCGGTCTGGCGCACCGAGGACAATATCAGCCTGACCCTGCGCAACGGCGTTCTGGTGGCCACCCGCAACCTTGGCAATGACATCCTGTCCAGTTCGGCCTTGGTGGATGGGCAGGGCGCGGATGGTCCCGCTCATAGCGGCGCGCGGCGCTATCATATCCGCGGGCTGGACAATGGCGCCTGGCAGCTGGATATGCTCTGCGCCCGCCGCGATCTGGGTGCTGATCCCATCGAGATCGTCGAACTGCGCTATCCCACCCGCCATATTCAGGAACGCTGTCAGCCCAGCCAGCCGGGGCGCAGCGGTGAGATCGTCAATGACTACTGGGTAGATTCGCGCAGCGGCCGGGTCTGGCAATCACGCCAATGGGCCGGTCCCAATGTGGGCTATCTGCGCATCCGGCAGCTGACCACCGGCGGCTGATCTCCGTCCTGAAGTTATAAAAACAAGCGGTTTGGGACCATATTCACCCAAATGAGCGATATCTCGGCAACGGCGGAAAAAAATTTCCAACCATCGGGATATTGCTGCTAAAAGCTGCGTTGAATTCACAAGGTAACTCACCTACTCTCGGCGCAACGGTCTCCAAAGGAGTTTTGGATTATGAACAAGTTCTTCGCAGCAATCGCTCTGGCCACTCTGGCCACAACCGCTTCCGCTCAGGAAGAAGGCACCCCGACCCTGCTCGGCGGTACCGGTCTGGAACAAGGCACTCTGATCGCAGGCGGCGTTGCCGGTGCGGTCATTCTGGGTGTGATCCTGAACGACGACGACGAAACCAGCACCACCACAACCACCACCAACTGATCGCTTGCGATCTGACGGGTGTGGCGGATCTGCCCAGTGCATCTGACACTGCGGATTTCACTCTCAGGCTGACACCGTCTTATGAATGACCATCCAAGGATGGAAAAAGCGGGCCACTGGCCCGCTTTTTGCGTTAGAGTCTTCTGCGATTGATGTCTCCGACGGCAGGCGTCACCCCACCCGGCGCAGAAACGCTCGCGTGCGCGGGTCCTGCGGTGCATCAAAGATCTGCGCCGGCGGGCCCTGTTCGACAATGCGCCCGCCTTCCATGAACACCACCCGATCGGCGATTTCGCGGGCGAACTGCATCTCATGGGTGACGATCAGCATGGTCTGGCGCTCTTCGGCGACCTTATGCATCAGCGCCAGCACCTCACCCACCCATTCGGGATCCAGCGCCGAGGTCGGCTCGTCAAACAGCATCAATTCTGCCCCCAGCGCCATCGCCCGGCCAATGCCGACGCGCTGCTGCTGGCCGCCGGACAGGCTGGCGGGATAGGCATCAGCCTTATCCGCCAGACCGGTCTCTGCCAGAATCTCACGGGCGCGGGCCTCAGCCTCGGCGCGGGGCTGTTTCTGCACGGTGATCAGCGCCTCCATGATGTTTTCCGCCGCCGTCTTATTGGCAAACAGCGCATAGTTCTGAAACACAAAGGCGGTGCGCCGGCGCAGGGCCAGGATCTCCGCCTTGCTGGCGCGGGCAGCCTCCACCTCCAGATCCCCAATGCGGATCAATCCCGCATCGGGGGCATCCAGAAAATTGAGACAGCGCAGCAGCGTCGATTTACCGGTGCCCGAAGGGCCGATAATGACAATACGCTCGCCGGGCTGAATGGTCAGGTCGATGCCATCCAGCACCACGCTGTCGCCAAAGGTCTTGCGCAGCCCGGAGATGGAAATGGCCGGGCCCTGTGTTGTGTCTGTCATTGCGTCCCTCATCGGGCATAAGCCTTGTTCAGATGGGTCTCCAGCCGTCGCTGCACCAGCGACAGCGCCTCCACCAGGATCCAGTAGATCACCGCCACCACCAGGAAGGCCTCAAAATAAAGGAAACTGCCGGCCGCCTCTTTCTGGGTAGCGCCCATCATTTCGGTCACCCCCAGCGTAAACGCCAGCGAGGTGCCCTTGATCATGTCGATGAAGTAATTGACCAGCGTCGGCGCTGCGATCCGGGCCGCCTGCGGCAGCACGATGCGGCGCATCATCTGGCCACGGGTCATACCGATCGACTGCGCCGCCTCCCATTGGCTGCGATCCACCCCCAGAATGGCGGCGCGGATGCTTTCGGCCATATAGGCGGCAAAATGCAGGGTCAGCCCCATGATTGCAGCACTGACCCCATTGATCTGGGTCAGCACCGACAACACCTGTGGCAGCCCGTAGTAGAACAGGAACAGCTGCACCAGCAGCGGCGTGCCGCGAAAGAAGCTGATGAACAGCACCACCAGCTGATCCAGCACCGGGATCCGCAGCACCCGTTCCACCGCCAGAAGCGACGCCAGAACCAGCGCCAGCACCATGGCCACCACCGCCATGAACAGCGTCAGCGGCACATAGCTCAGCAGCACCGGCACCAGACCCAGCATATAGGCGATGTCCAACCCCTGCATTTACCGGCTCACTTCTCAGCCGGGGCGGAAACCGCCGTAATATCGGTGCCGAACCATTTTTGCGAGATTTCCGCCAGCTTGCCGCCCTCGCGCAGCGTGCTCAGCGCCACATCCACCCGGTCGCGCAGCGCCAGGCTGTCCGCGTCCTGACGGAACGGCAGCGCATTGCGGATCTCAGAGAACGGCGCGCCCGCCAACGCCAGCGGCAGCGGGCTTTCCTGAATCAATTGCGCCGAAGACACCCGGTCCATCACAAAGGCATCGACCCGCCCCAGCGCCGTATCCTGAGCGATATTGGCCTCATAGGTTTTGATCTCGATCTTGTCGGCCTGCGGCAGCTCCCGCAGCAATTGCTCGAAATTGGAGCCAAGATTTACCGCCACGGTCTTGCCTGCGAGATCAGCGGGGCCTGCGATACTGTCCTCATTGCCGCGTTTCACCACCACCTGAGCGCCGTCAATGACATAGGCCTGGGTAAAGGCGAATTTGGCGCTGCGCTCTGGCGTGATGGTGATCTGGTTGGCAATGGTGTCGATGCGGTCGGATTCCAGCGCGCCGATCAGACCGGAAAACGACATGGTGACAAATTCCACCTCAAGACCGGTTTCCTCGGCCACGGCGTTCATCACATCCACCTCGAACCCCTGCAACACGTCCTGACGCACAAAGGTAAAGGGAAAATACCCGCCCGACATGCCGACACGCAGCGTGTCGGAGGCAAAGGCGGACGGTGCGGCAGTCAGGCTCGCAGCGACAGCCGCGGCCCAGGCAAATGGTTTCATCATGATACGGGAATCCTTTTGAGTTCAGCCCCGACCTAATCCCCCTGACGCCGGGGACCAAGATGTCACAGGCCGGGACATGGCAAATAAGCCCGCCCGTTCGCAGGCAGGCCACGGGCGGGGGACCGGTTCATATGACAGACGCCGCAGGACGGGAATTTGTTCCCCCAGCGGGCGTGGTTTTGCGAATTTGTTCTGATCAGGGTGGAGAAAAGCCCAGGATCCGCTGCGGATCTGTTTGTCCCTTGGCCAGGCTTATCCCGTTGTCACGCCCTTATTGCGGATCCGAGCGCTGCATGATGCGGGTCATATGCTGGGCCAGATCCTGCACATTCGGCTCCTGCAGGATCGACAGATGGGATCCCGGCACCTCGATCAGCTCAAACCCCGCCGCCGCCACCGGCGCCCAGCCCAGCCCCTGACGCAGCGCTTCGGGGCTGTCAAACAGATCATCGCCGGCCCGGAACACCGTCAGCGGCGTGGCCAGCGGCTCCGGCGTGTAGCGCTCCACCGATTGCTGGTTGGCCGCGATCAGCGCCTCGATCGACAGGGAACCACCGCCGCCGGTCCACTCCAGCCGCCGCCGTTCAAAGGAATTGCGCAATGTCTCAATCCGGTGGCGGGCCACATGGCCCAGATAGGCCGGTCCCATGCGCCGGAGCAGCCCCAGATGGGCACCCAGTCTGGCCCGCCCCTGCACCCGGCTGCGCCCGGCCGGGCCTTCGGCATCAAACAGCGCCAGCACGCCCAGTTCGCGCCCCGCTTCCAACAGCTGGCGCGCCAGTTCAAAGGCAAAATAGCTGCCCAGAGACACCGCCGCCAGATGCACGACCCCGCTGGGGTAATGGGTCTGGATTTCCTCCAGGTACAGTTTTGCGGTGGCGCGCACCCCGGTGGGGGTGCTGCTGTCCAACAGGCCGATGCTCAGCCCATAGACCGGCTGGTCCGGGCCAAGCGCAGCAGCCAGCGGGCGATAGAACTCTTCGTTGCGCCCCAGCACATGGACGCCGAACAGCGGCGCACGCGCCGTGCCATCCTGAATGATCACCAGATGATCGGGCAGGGTGTGGCCTTCCGGTGTTTCCGGGGTGTCGCCGCCCCCATCTCCCGGGCTCAGCGCGTCTGTCAGCGCCGCCGCCAGCGCCCGGGGGCTGGGGGTCAGATGCAGTGCCGCCAGGCTCAGCCGCTGGCCCAGTTCCGCCTCGATCCGGCCAATCAGCCGCATCGCCAGCAGGGAATGGCCACCGCGGTCATAGAAACTGTCATCCACGCCCAGATCGGGCTGGCCCAGCAGATCCGCCATCATCGCCACCAGCTGCTGCGCCAGCGGCGAGGGCGGGGCGCTGGTGTCAATCACCGCGCCGCCGTTGCGGCGCAGGCGCAGGCCGCTTGATGCCTGTGTCGGCGCGGGCAGGGCGGCCATGTCGATCTTGCCCCCGGCAGTGCGGGGAAACGCCGCCACCGGCACCAGCGCCGGGCGCATATGGGCGGGCAGGTCGCGCTGCACCACCTGTTGCAGCCTCGCCAGATCCGGGCGGGTATCGCCAGCCATTTCTTCCGCGCCAGCCTCCCGAATGCCCCGCACCCAGCAACAGAGCTGCGCCGCCGGTCCGTCCTTGCCATGCACCGCCACCAGCGCCTGCACCTCCGGGTGGGCGCGTTCCAGCACCTGCTCCACATGGCGCAGATCAATGCGAAAGCCGCGCAGTTTGACCTGCCGGTCCTGCCGCCCGAGAAAGGCCAGCGTGCCATCTGCCCGCCAGGCCGCGCGATCGCCGGTGCGATAGATCCGCGTCGGCACCGCCCCCCGCGGCACAAAAGGATCGGGGCGAAACACTTTTGCGGTTTCCGCCGGCCGCCCGATATAGCCATCACTCACCGCCGGGCCGCCAATCCACAGATCCCCGGCCACGCCATCCGGGACCAGACTGCCATCAACCGCCAGCACATAGGCGCGGGCATGGGCGGTGGGGCGGCCGATGGGCACCTCTTCACCCACATGCACAGGGCGATCCTGATCAAGACCCGGATCATGCAGCGTACAGGTGATGGTGGTTTCCGTCGGCCCGTAGCCATTGAGCCAGCGCACCCCCGGCACCAGCTGCTGCCAGCGTGCCAGTGCCTGCGGGCTGACCTGCTCGCCGCCGACGATCACCAGCCGCACTGAAGATGGCAGGCCGCGATCCCTGTCGGCCATCACATCACACAACACATGCCAAAAGGCGGTCGGCAGGTTCAGCACCGTCAGTTCCAGCGCCGCCACCCGGTCCAGAAACAACCCCGGCGCCCCAATCATATCCGGCGCACGCAGCACCACGCAGGCCCCGGCCAACAGGCTGGGCAGCACCTCCTCAATGGCCACGTCAAAGGACAGGCTGGCGAATTGCAGCACCCGGTCGCTGGCCTCCAGGCCAAAGGCGGCGGTGATGGCGCTGGCATGGGCCAGCAAGGCCCGCATCGGCACCCGCACCCCCTTGGGCCGCCCGGTGGAGCCGGAGGTATAGATCACATAAGCCAGCCGCGCAGGGTCCGGTGTGCTCGGGGTCGGACGGGGCGCCATCTGCGGACCCCGGCCTGTGGCAGAGAGCTCAGGATTCACCCAGATCAGCCCCTCAGGTGTCAGCGCAGCGGCATCTTTGCTTTTCGTAGACCCTGAATCGACCCCGTATTCAGGCCCGCCAATGCCCAGCCGCGCACCGCTGTCTGTCAGCATATGGGCGATCACAGCCGTCGGATAGGTCGGGTCTATCGGCAGGAAGGCCGCCCCCACTTTCAGCACCGCCAGCATGGCAATGACGAACTCCGGGCTGCGCGGCAGGCAGATGGCGATGATCTCGCTGGAAGCCACGCCGCGCGCCTGCAATTCCACTGCCAGCCGGTCGGCACGGGCGTGCAATTCGCCATGGCTGAGCACATCTGTCTCTGGCGCCATCTGCAACGCCGGGGCGTCAGGGGTCAGCGCCGCAGTGATCTCCAGCCGATTGGCCAGACACGAGGGGCCAGCGGCCATATCGCGGGCCAGCGCCTGCGCCGCCGCCGGGTCCGGCCGCCCTTGCCGCAACAGCTGCGCCCGTTCGTCCTCTGGCAGCATCACCAGATCGCTGAGCAGCATATCCGGCGGCGCGTCGGCAAGGCTGCGCAGCAGCTGGCACAGATGGTCCAGCATGCGGCCCACCTGCGCGTCAGGCAGCCTCTCGGGGTCATATTCCAGCATCAACAGCGGTCGGGCGTCGCCATAGACCGCGAGGGTCAGCGGCATCGCCCCCTCTTCGCGCAGCTCGACCCGGCGATCACACCAGGGGCTGCTGTCATCCTCGTCTCTCAGGCTGCGCATCCGGTCGTTCAGACTGTCGCGTTCAAACATCACCATGGTGTCAAACAGCGGCACACTGCCGGGCAGCCCGCACCAGCGGCGCATCTCCGCCAGCGAAGCCTGCTCATGCGCGCGCAGCCCCACCGCGTCGCGGCGCAAACGCGCCAGCAGCCCGCCGACTGTCTGCTCCCCCGACAGATGCACATACAAAGGCACCGTATTGATCAGACAGCCCACCGTGCGCCCGCAGCCCTCCAGCAGATAGCGCCCCGAGCGGGTGACCCCAAAGAGCGCCGTATCCCGTCCGCTCCAGCGCGCCACCAACAGCCCCCAGGCGGCATGGATCATATTGGCCAGGGTCGCCGTCCCGATATCATCCGCCCCGATATCATCCGCCGCGGTGACCGCTGCGGCGCGCTGCATCAGCACGCGCCGCAGCTCGGCTGGCAGCTGCCGCTGTAGAATCCGCTTGCGCCCCTGCGCCGTCTCCCCAGCTGGCCCATCATCCGGCCCATCATCCGGTCCATCATCCGGCCCATCATCCGGCCTGTGCCGTCCGCTCAGCTGGGCAATCTGGTTGGGGGTTTCAAACCCCTCCAGATGGGTCCGGAAAAACGCCTGGCTGTCTGGCTGCTCTGACACCGCCGCCACCGCCGGGCTGAAGGCATCAAACCCGGTCACGGGCGTGGTTTCTGTCGGCAGTTTCCCCTGTTTCAGCGCGGCAAAGACATCCTCCAGCACCACCGCCATGCTGCGGCCATCGACCAGCACATGGTGGATGGTCCAGACCATCACCGATTGGTTCGGCCCCAGCCGCGCCAGCATCACCCGCCAGGAGACGGCCTGATCCAGGGCGCAGCCCCGGTTGCGGTCCTGTGCCAGAAACTGCTCCAGCCGCGCGGCCTGACTCTCTGCGTCCAGCCCCTGCCAATCCTGTGTTTCAAGGGCGATCAGGGGCTCAGCCTCGGCCACCGGCGCAACCCGCAAGACCGGCACGGGACAGCCTTGCCACAGCACCGCACTGCGCAGCACCGGATGGCGCACACAGACCTGCTGCCAGGCTTTGCGCAGCGCCTTGGGGGCCGGCGCCTCGGCATCCAGATGCACCACAATCTGTTCCAGATTGACCCACGGCCGCCCCGCGGCGGCGCTTTCATAGAGCAGCCCCTGCTGCATGGGGGTCAGGGCAATATCCTGTGCGGTTGCCTTTGCAGCCGACGCCGCCGCCCCGCCTGTTGAGGAGGGCGTGCCAGGCGTTGAGGCCTGCGAAATATCTGTCATGATGCCCCCCCTTAGTGACATCGGGCCTGGGCACTCCCGATGTCATATCTTTAACTTTTGCCGCAGCCAGATGACCTGGATACCACGGCAGGCTTAACATCCACTTTGGGGGGCAAACCCATGCGTCAGCAACACCCCCATGTCCACCGCCGCAGAGCCAAGGCTATCAGACCTGGGGACCATGGGGCAATAAAACACCTGTAAAGGAACGCCACACGTGTGAGCGATACCTGAACCGCGACTCCTATTGGCTTTGAGGGTAGGGGGATCGACCCATTTCCTCCATCATCTTTTCCCGGAACACCTCTGCTGGTGTCTTCCAATCGAGACACTTGCGGGGCGTGTTGTTGAGTTGATCACAGATCCGCTTGATGTAGTGGTCTGTCATCCCCCTGATGTCGCGCTTGCGAGGAAGCCAGCGGCGGGCACGTCGATTGGTGTTCTCGACGGTGCCTTTTGCCAGGGACTGGACGGATCGCAGAACCAGGTTTGGGTGCCCAGTTCGGCTTGTAAGTGCGGCCAGCTGACGAACTCTGTGCCGCGGTCGAAAGTTATCGATCTGCGCGCAATCAGGGGCAGGTCTTTGATCGCTTTCACGATCTTGCCCATCACTGGCTTGGTTCGCTTGTTTGGGTTCTTGAGAATGACGGTGAAGCGACTAACGCGCTCCACAAGTGACGTCATCCGGGCGGAACAAGATGCTGACATCGCGATCAAACTTGGGCTTTTGACGCTTGCGGTCACGGCGCGGCGTGCGGTTCTTTCGGTGCAAGGGCAGGTACCACCAAAGCTCCTGATCCATGCCTTCTTTGGAGTAGATGTAACGATAGATCGTCTCTTGGCAGACACGTTGTTTCGCACCTTCATAGATCATCCGGTTGCCGATCTGTTCTGGCGTCCAGCCTTGTTTGATCCGTTCAATCACGCGCTTGCATGCTCAGTTGCGTATAGACCGTTCCCATGCGGTATTCCTCCTATTAGATAACTCATTGTTTTCTAATAGAAGTCTCACTTCAAAGTAGCGCGCACCCGGCGTCGGAAAATGTAAACACCATTCAGAAATGTCACTGGTTGCGCAAAGCAGAAGTGTCACCAAATGCGCTGCCGGTAGCAAGGCTTAGCAGCCCGGAGACGTCATATATCGTAGGGTTGATAAGCCTTGCGGTGGTTGGTCATAGACCAAGCTTGCGACGCTCTTTCTTGTTGTAGAAGGCTTTGATACCTTCCTCGCGGACGAGTTCCTCAAAGGCGCGCCAGGCGAGGACGTCGCCGAAAAAGGGTGGATTGTCCGACACGGTCAACGTTCCGAACTGGTTCTCTACGGACAGGATCCAGCCGGGATGGATGCTGGTCTTATATATCTCGACATCGAAATGATGCCCGTCGATGACAACGGATTGCGTGTAATCGGAGAAGATGATCTCTGGGTCGTCGTCAGTATCCATGCCGCAAACCTGGGCCTATTCCGCCGCCTGTACAATCGTCTTTTTGGCACGTGCGCTGGAAGGTCTGCCGGGACGTTTGCCATTTGGCTTATACCCCATCTTCTCAGAATTTGTTCTGACTGGATATTTTGGCGGGGCCTTATCTTGCATGTCTTTGATGTGCTCGAGCACGGCACCCAAGCGCTTGTTGTCGGTGATGGCGGCATGAGTGACCCGTTGGTCCATGTCGAAGATCTTGTAGGGCAGGGATCGGCCTTTTGAGCGCACCTCAAACCGGCCGTCGACAAAGGCGTAGGTGTCTACGTATTTGCCCACAAGGCCGCGCGTCACATCACTTTCTTCCAGCATGATCCGCTTGCGGTCATAAGAAAACGTCAACTGCTTACCGACGTACCTGTTCTCGCGCCAACACAGCACTTCATCCAGCCGGTCCGGCTCGACGTTGAGCGCGCGGTGCAGGTTGTCAGGCTTGGCCGGCGATTTGGCGAACTGGGTGTTGTAACGGCCCTTGAAGCCTTGCAGATAGGCGTTTCCAGCTTCCAAATCCGAAATATCAGCCAGCCGCAGTTCTTTCACGAGCCGATCTTGCAAGGTCCGGTTGGCGCGCTCAACGCGCCCCTTGGCCTGACTTGAATTGGCGCACAAGATCTCGACGTTCAACTGATTCAAAGCACGTCCAAACTGGGTCATACCCGCGCCAGCCTTGGCGTCTTCCTTGGCCACGCGGAACACTGTGTGTTTGTCGCTGTAGAATGCAACGGGGCGTCCGTGTTCGAGCAAATAGCTTTCCAGTGCTTCGAAACCGAAGCTCCATCAAGGTACTGGTGGCATCATCAATGAAGACGAGCAGGGTGCAGGGACCTGCGCGATCTTCAAACCAACGATGGTCTGACCCATCGATCTGGATCAGCTCGCCGAAACATTCTCGGCGTAGACGCGGCTGGTGGAACTGGCGGCGCTGCTTGCGCGAAAGCCAGATGCCATCTTCAACCATCCACTTCCGAAGCGTCTCGCGAGAGACTTTGAAGCCATGATGTTCGGCCAGCATCTCGGCCGCCAGGGTCGGCCCGAAATCCGGATACTGTTCCTTGATCAGGCCCAACGCATAGTCGCGTTTGGCTTTGTGGATCTGATTGTTTGGAATTTTGCCGCGCGATTTGTGCCGGATCGCGGCTGCGCCATCCTGACGGTATCGCTTGAGCAGCCGGAAAACCTGACGACGTGTCAGGTCCAGCATGTTCGCCGCATTGTCGACGCTCAGCCGGCCATCATCGACCTGCGCCAAAACTTCCACGCGGTTCAACTCGCGCTCGCTCATCACCACCCATCCCATGTCCGCTCATCCTCACATCGTTTTACGAGGAGAGTGACACTTCTGCTTTGCTCATGGGTGACATTATCGCTTTGCGCGTACAGAAAATAGCCTATTAATCTATCTTATGTTAAATAATTGACCTGAGCAGGCACTCTGCAGTGGCCAAGGCAGCAGGCAAATACACCAAAGACCGCACATCAAGCGGCCTTTGGTGTCTGTCACCACATGTCGCGGATCACTCCGCCGGGGTTTTCTGCGTGATCAGTTCACCCAGCACCTGCTCCAGCGCCGCCGCGTCGCCACCGCGCAGGCAGGTCAGCGCGGTTCGTGGCAGGCAGCGTTTGGCGCGCAGCAACGGGGTCACCGGACGCTTGCTGTCATGGGACAATTCCGCACTGATCAGCCGCGCGCCCAGGGCATCGCGCAACCGCGCCACATGGGCCAGGTCCAACGGATGGTCGCCATGGATCGCATAGATCCGGGCGGCCGTGTCACAGCCCGCACAGCCATCGCGGTAGGCGCCGCTCCAGTCCAGCTTGCGCGCGGCCGGAAAACGGATCTCGCCGGGGATCAGATCCTCGGCCAGGGTGGTGATCGGCTGCAACGCCACCACGTTTTCCGCGCCGATCAGGTCGGCAAAAGCCATGGCGCCAAAGGCCCCCATGCCGGAGCCCAGCACATGCACCTTGTCAAACCCAGCCATCCAGGCGCGGGTGTCCGGTGCCTGGAAATACTGTTCCAGATCCAGCGGACGGTACCAGTTCTGCTGATGCGGCAAGACCGACAGCACCGCATAGCCGGCTTTGATCAGGAAACGCTCGCCAAAGCCCGGACGCAAGGGATCCTTGCGGTCCAGCGCCTGACCTGCCCCTTCAAAGGTGACCACCAGCTCGCGCGCGCCCTCCGGGTGCAGCCGCCGCATGGCATAAGACGGGGTCAGCGTGGTGGTGGGCCACAGCCCCTCCGGCAGCACCTCGTCCGGGGCCTGCGGGCTGCGGATCGCGCCCAGATGGCCTTGCCGGTCCACCGCAGGCACCGGCTGCGGCTCGTCGGGCACGATGGTGTCGACCTCCAGCCCGTGTGCGGCCAGTGCCGCCACATATTCGGCGTGGCGCTGGCGATAGGTCGCCTTCATCGTGTCCAGCATCTCGGGCGACAGATATTCATCCAGCACCGCCTTCAGCCCCTTGCGCATGAATTTCTGCGTGTTCAGCGCCGGCAGGCCGAAATGTTCGGTCAGCTCGGCCACCCGGTTGTCATGCTTGAGGAAAATCGCCGGCTGGCCCGCCTGCAGGGCCGCAACCCCGCCGTGGAAGCGGTCGCCGATATAGACATCATGCAACATCGCCGCCTGCCGCCAGGCGCCAGCTTCGGAGAAGTAATAATAGCGGTTGAAATCGACCTTATGGCCGCATTTGCGGCTCAGCCAGCGGTTCAGCTCTTCCGGCTGGGCAATGTTATTGCCCTCATTATAGCCAAAGCGGTCCTTGATGAATTTGCCATAGCCAAAGATCTCATCCTGGAACACATAAGAGGCGTCGATCTTGTCGAACGCCTTGGCCAGTTCGGTGCCGCGTTCGACAATCGCCCCCTCCCGCATGGAGAAATGGCCAGCGGTCATCACATTGGCCTGCCGTCCCTTGGCCTGGGCCGCGGTGCCGTCGATGGCCAGGATCGACTGCGGATAGACATAGAGACTGGGACAGCCCAGCACGGTGGTGTTTTCCAGCCCGTTCTGCGCCAGCCACTCTGCCGTCTGGGTGCCGCGCACCCCAAACAGGTTGGCCCGTTCATTGAGCAGCGCCAGAAGATCGCGGTTGCCCGGCATCAGGTCCGTGAAGGCATGGCTGCCCTGCATCCCGGCGCCCAGCACCACAAAAGGCACCCGCCCATCCAGCGCCTCAAGCGCAGAAAACAGCCGAATGCCATCGTGGTTGGGGCGAATGAAATTGGCCAGCGACACCACGATCATGTCGAAATGCTCGGCGATGGTCTCGGCATAGCCCTCACCGAGGTTCTTCTGCAGATTGGCGATATTGCCCACCGCCGACCCATCCGGGTCCTTGCGCAGGCTGCGGGCCGGGGCTTCGGCGTGGATGATATTTCCGCGATTCCCGGTCAGCTTATGCGCCGGTTTCAGACCGAACAACGTGTCCGTCACCGTCGGCGGCACCCCCAGGATACTGGACAGCGCCGGATCCGGACGGTGGACCGAAAGCACAGGAGCATGGAAAAGGATTCTCATATATCACCAGATGTTACTCGCCATAGCCTCCGCAAACGGATGGTATGGCCTATTGAAAATAGGGGGTCGGCAACCGCGCTTTTGCGCCTCCGGCAGCCGCAGCCCCCGGGATTGCTGCGTTGCGCGCATGTTAGCGCCGTGACCTCTGGGAACAAGCCCGGAAAGATCCGGCCCGCCCTTGCAGGTGAAACCCTGCCCAAGCCTGCGCCTGCCGCTTTTCAAAGGGTTGCGCCTGCGGCGCTCTCGCGGCATGGATAGGATATGAAATTTCTCTTTGTGCACCAGAACATGCCCGGCCAGTACCGGGAGATGATCCAGTGGCTGGCCGATCAGGGCGAGCATGAGATCGTGTTTTTGACCCAGCGAAACGATGTGAAGCTGCCCGGCGTCTCCACCGCGACCTACAAAAGCCATCACCAGCCCGCTGCCGATGCCTATGGGCTGTCCAAGGATTGGGAGGCGGCGGCCGGCAATGGCATTGGCGCCGCCCTCGCCGCGCGCCAGCTGGAGGCCAGAGATGGTTTCAAGCCCGATATCATCATCGGTCATACCGGCTGGGGGGAGCTGACCTTTATGAAAGAGGTCTGGCCGGATGTGCCGATTATTGGCTTCTTTGAATATTTCTACCGCACCACTGGCGGGCTGGTGGGCTTTGACCCGGAAAATCCCCCCGGCGAACACGCAGGGTTCTTTGCCCATGCCCGCAACACCGTGCCCTTTGCCAATATTGATGTGGTCGATCTGGGCCACAGCCCGACCTATTGGCAGCGCGACCGCTTTCCCAAAAGCTTTCACGACAAGATCTACGTCAGCCATGACGGCATCCGCACCGACCGGCTGCAGCCGGATGCCAAGGCCAACATCGGTCTTGGCCGTCTGCCCAAGCCGCTCAGCCGCGACGATGAGGTGATCACCTATATCGCCCGCAATATGGAACGCGCCCGTGGTTTTCACGTGATGATGCGCGCCCTGCCCAAGATCCTGTCGGAACGCCCCAATGCGCGGATCCTGATGATCGGCGGTAATGAGACCTCATATGGGCGCGAAAGCACCCATCCCGCAGGTCTGCGCGGCGAGATGGAGGATGAGCTGGGCGACAGCGTCGACTGGAGCCGGGTGCATTTCCTCGGCCGGGTGCCTTACGGTGATCTGTGCAAGATCATCCGCATCAGCCGCTGTCATATCTATCTGACCATGCCTTTTGTGCTGAGCTGGTCGTTGCTGGAATCGATGTCCATGCAGGCCACGGTGGTCGCGGCTGATGTGGAACCGGTGCGCGAGGCAGTGACCCATAATGAGACCGGCATGCTGGTGGATTTCTTTGATCCCGACGCGCTGGCCAATCAGGTGGTGGATGTGCTGGCCAATCCCGGCGCCTATGCCCATCTGGGCCCCAATGCCCGCGCCCATGTGGTGGAAACCTATGATTTCCTGACCCGCTGCATGCCCGAGCACGCTCGCCAGATCAACGCGCTCTTGCCCGCCAGCAAGCAGCTGAAGATCTGACCCCTCACAACAGAGAATACCGGTCACGGGATGATCTGCGTCGACCAGACGCCCAGCCCCCCAGCATGAGCCCATGGCCGACGCAGTCCCGACCTGCCCAGTCCCAGCACCTTGCGGGATCAGGACAGGAATTGCTCCGACGCCCAGATCGCCGCCTGAGTGCGGTTCTTGGCCCCGACCTTGCGAAAACAGGTGCGCAGATGCACCTTGACCGTGGCCTCACAGATGCCCAGCTCATTGGCGATGGATTTATTGGTCGCCCCATCGATCAGCTTGGTCAGGATCAGCCATTCGCGCATCGACAGCCCGTGTTCCGCCGCCGAAGGAGGCATCGCCCGCAGGCTGCGCTCATTTGGACTATCCAGGCTTGGCGCTTGGCTCAGGACCGCTTCCGAAGACCTGGACGCAATCCCCTTGTTAGAGCCTGAATTAGATATATTGCCGTTGATTTGATACCCCGAATCTGTCGCCTGGCTCTCTCCAGTTCTGCCCTCTCCAGTTCTGCCCTGTCTGGCGGGCTGGTCACGGCCAGAGACGGTCACATCCGCCGCGCGCAAGGCCGCCGATATATCCGATGGCACAATCCGATAGCCACTTTGTACCACCCGCAGGGCCGCAATCAGCGCATCCGCGGATTTGCGTTGCGGGATGACCGCTTCGGCGTAGGCGCTCAGCGCGTTTTGCATGCTGGTGGAACATTCACGTCCCATGATCAGGATCAACAGGGAGGCGTCATTGCCCTCTTTGAACTGGCGCAATTCCTCCACCAGCTCCGGTCCCGTTTCATGGCTGTAATACAGAACCAGATCGTCCAGCCCCAGGCCTGACAGCGCCGAAAGCTCGTCGCAGCAGGTGCCGATCTGGTAGTTGTTGCTCTGACAAATCGCCAGAAACATGTCGCGCAACAAGCGACTTTCGCCCACAATATGCACAGGCATGATATACCCCCATACTCTTAAAAAAGCTGATCAATACACGATCAGATCGTCTTAACGGATGACCACCAAAACAAAATGGCACCAGGTGTATGGCGGATTTGGAACGTCCCGCCCTACCCTTCACGACATCACTGCAACCCCCGTCACAGATGGCACCGCAGTCTTGTTTTTCTTACCTCTCTCCTGTCCTTCTGGTCAGATGATGGTCGTTAAACGACCCAGCCACCAATCCTGTGGCCATCGGTCTTCTGCCCGACCGTTCTATCAAAATCATTGGCCCAAATGTCTTGGACCCCTACCTCAGAAATTGCAGCCTAGTGTGGCGCTGCACCGATGTACGGTCCTGAGAAAATAACCCGAATCTCTATGGTTTTGTTAAAAAACTTACCTCTTGTCGTCATGTTGGCGCCATCAGGATCTCAGCCTAAAGCGTTGTTTTTCAAATATGCTTTTGATTTATCAACAAGAATATCCTCAGAGAGGCGTTACCCGGATATGTGGATAATTCTTAATCATGAGGCTCTTTTGATAGGTTAAATCAACTTCCACGTGTTTTTTTCTTGCGTGCCTTCTCGTCAAAGATAGAATCATCCTTCATTTGTCGGGGTTTCCTCCGGCGCCCTACCCCCTCTGAGGTAGACGCCTGCGCCCGGATACAGCCGCAGGCGAAACCTCGCCGATGTGTAACCTTATGAAATAAAACTGTTTTCATAAATCCCTTTCGACGCCGCCTTGTGGGCTCGCTGCGAGACACACCTATATATTGATTAAAACACAATGACCTGTGGATTCACGCCGGGGTTGATCACACCTAGTGGCCCCAGCCCCCCAAACCACCCCGTCCGAAGGCGTACGCCCTCTGCGCAATTTGACGGCGGCGGCGATATGCTAGGCTTGTTCATATTCGTTTTGATATGCCGGGGGGCAATATGAATGTGTTCGGGGGCACCGTGATCCACACGGGCGAGATCGCTTTTGCGCGATCATTTCAAAGACAAGTTTCATCCATCACCACCACTGCCATAGCTGAAATCGACTGTATCGGACCCGCGTCTGCCGGACCAAGCCGTTTGCTGGTGACCACCTGCGAGACGGGCTGTGAATCTCAGGCCCGTGAATCTCAGGGCTGTGGATCTCAGGCAGGTCTGGTGCAGGGAAGCCGCAGCAAAGGCACGCTGCAGGCCCTGCTGCGCAGCGGATCCCTTTGTCACTGCACGCAGCTGCATGATCCGCAGGAAAATCCCAACAGCTGGCCCGACTGGCTGGATCCCGCCGCGCTGCGCGCGGATGCATCTGGTCACCGGTCGGGCCGCTGGGTGGTGTTTTCCTGCCGCTTTGCCGATGGCAGCGAGGACCGGGTTGCGCTGCATCTGGAAGGCAGCCAGCATGATGCCCATTGCATCGAAATCCTGCCTGCGATCTGGCCATTGGCCCGCGAGGATGCGCTGCGCGAGATGCTGACCAGCACGCCGGAGGCCAGCACCACGCCCGACACCTCCGAGGCGATGCTCTGGACGATTTCCACCAAAAGCGACAGCGCGGTTCTGGTGCTGGATGCCTCGGGCCGGTTGCTGGATTGCAATGATGCCGGTTGCGACATGCTTGCGGCTGGCAATCTTTTGCACAACAACGACGGCGTGTTGCGCTGTGCCAACAGCAGTGAGACCCGCGCCTTTTATGCGGCAGTGCAAAGCTGCGCCCGCACCTCCGCCGAGCACGCCTCAGAGACCTGTACCGGCAGTGCCAATCAAGAGCTGATCCTGTTCCTTCAGGACACCACATCGGGGATGCGGCTGCCGGTCTCGCTGACCTGCTATCTCTGCGCCGACACCCACCGGGCGCTGGTGGTGGCGATCCTGCCGCGCCAGCCGGATCAGCAGCGGATCGAAATGCTGGCCCAGAAAATGGGGCTCTCCCCCTGCGAAGCACGGGTGGCCGCCCTGATCCAGCTGGGGCTGTCCAACCGCGAAGCCGCACATATCGCGGGCATCAAGGAACAGACCTTCAACACCTATGCCAAAAGGGTGCTGTCCAAGCTTGAGGTCGCCGGGCGCACCGAAATGGCGCAGCGGCTGACCTGGCAATCCTCATTGGGGAGAGCGTCATGAACAAAGTGACCCACGAAAGCCTCACCCAGGGGCCACCCGCACCGGTCGCGCCAACCCAGGCCTCGATTGGGGCTGCGGCCCTCGCCACACAAGAGCGCCGCAGCTCTTACACCACGGCCAGCGCTCAGAATTCCGATGACGGGGAGCCTGTCCCTGCATCGCAAACGCCAGCCGAAACCGGATTGGAGAGTCCCACGGACACCATAGAGACAGACAGCACGGGGACTAGCCCAGCCAAGACAGCGGCACCCGCTGCCGGCCCCGCAGGTCAATCCGACCCATCACAGGTGGGCGAATTGGCAGAAGGATCATCTGGCGGACCCCAGGCTCAGCCAACCTCCGCCGCAGGCCTCGCGCCCGCCGATCTGGATCAGTTGGCCGCGCATCTGCGCGGCGGCAGCCAGCCGCTTGCGGGACGCGGCGATCTGATCGAATTGCACAAGCGGATCACCGCCATGTTTGCCACCCTCAACGACGGTTTGGGCGAGATGTACACCCAAAAGGCCGCAGCCGATCGCAAGGCGCTGAACGCCCGGATCGACACGCTGGAAGAGGCGGTGAACCGGATGGAGGGGGCGCTGCGCATCGAACTGGAGCCGGTGTTGCGCAAAAGTTTTGCCAAGGTGATTGCCGAACAGTCCAATACCGGTCGTGGGCTACGCCAGAGGCTGGCCGGCGCTGTCAGCCGTGGCGGGTTTCTGGCCCTGATCCTGGCCCTCGGACTGGCCGCTGGCACGCTGTATCACAGTCGGATTGCATCTGCGGCCAGCACCGCCTGGGCCGAGGCCCAGATCCACTGGGCGAGCTTTGCTGATTTCGTTGAAACCACAACAGCTGATCCTGATCCACAACGGGATGAAATCATATCTGATTAGGCTCTAACAAAGGAAAAAGAGTCTACTCTCTTCCGGAGGCGCTGCGCCAGATCCTGGCAGCAAGCCTGTCCCAAATATCTGCCCGGGTCTGGGCTTTCGTGCCTGTTCCACATGTCTTTGCACGGTCATCCACCCAGTCTTGGCACAGCGCTTCCGGAAACCAACAATTTAATATGAATTTGTCCCCATTTGGGGGCATCCGCCCCGCCCGATTTGCGGTGCACTCATCATCAGAGACCCAAGCGGTCTTGTGTCACTGGCCAGGTCCCACACCCATTTTTCCCTGGTCAGGTTTCTAAAGGGGGCGGGTCGCGTCGGGGGGCGCAACACACTCCCGGTATATTAATTAGGAGGATGTTTAAGATGGGTAGACCAGACGACAACCCAGACTGGGAAGTTTGCAATCCTGAGTGCGAAATCGAATTCAGCGATGACAAGTTCTCACCAAATTACAACGATGGCACCACCGAACGTGGTGGCACCGACGGCAATATCATCAACCTGAACGACCACGACGCTGGCGACAACGCTGCGGCCGGCGGCGGCAATGACGCCGTCTATGGCAACGGGCGCAACAACCGGCTCGATGGTCAGTCCGGCCAGGACTATATCGAAGGTCGCGGCGGCGATGACGCCATCAATGGCGATGGCGGTAATGACACCCTGTTCGGTGGCAATGGCACCCATCAGACCCGTGACGGGAATGACTGGATCGATGGCGGCGATGGCTGCGATTACATCGACGGTGAAAACGGCAATGACTCGCTGCTGGGCGGCAAGGAGCAGGACACTGTCTTTGGCGGCAGTGGCAACGACCAGATCTTTGGTGATGACGGCGACGGCAACGAGGACAACGGCGATGCCGGTGACTACCTCTACGGCGATCTCGGCGACGACTGCATGGACGGCGAAGGTGGTGACGACTGCATGTGGGGTGATCAAGGTCAGTCCGGCGAAACCAGCTACGACGGCGATGACACCATGTATGGCCGTGGCGGCAATGACCGGATGAACGGTCAGGGCGGCAACGACCGGATGGCAGGTGGTCTTGGCGACGACCTGGTGATCGGTGGATCCGGCAACGACGAGATGTTCGGTGACGAACGCCAGTCGCAGAACGACGATCTCGACTTTGGCGCGGACAGCGGTCCGGTTGGCAAAGGTCCCAATGAAGATGGCCATGACTGCATGTTGGGTGGCGAAGGCCATGACACCATGGATGGTCAGGGCGGCCGTGACACCATGTTCGGCGAAAACGGCGACGACCTGATGCAGGGCGGCCGTGGTCGCGATCTGATGGACGGTGGTGCCGGACGTGATGACGTCAATGGCGATGCTGGCAAGGACACCATCCGCGGCGGCAGCGACAATGACGTTCTCGAAGGCGGTGCCCAGGGCGACCTCATCTTTGGGGACCATGGCCGGGTCAAGGCCGGGTATGACATCGACTGGAGCTGCTGCGATGACGACGACAAAGCCGTCGCGCAATCGCATGCTGGCAGCGATGAAACCAATCTGCGCGATGTCGACTGCCCCGACTGCTACACGCCTTACGACTATGGTGAATCCGGCAATGACCGCATTCGCGGCGGTTCCGGCCATGACACCATGTACGGCGAAGCCGGCAATGACGTCATCATCGGCGGTCGTGGCTTCGACGAAGGCTACGGTGGCACCGGACGTGACCGTCTCTATGGCAACCAGGGCAATGATACGCTCTATGGCAACGAAGGCGACGACTGCGTCCACGGCAATGTCGGCGACGACCTGCTATACGGCAACTCTGGCAACGACACCGTCAAAGGCGGCGATGGCGATGACCTGATCTATGGTAACAACCAGGCCGATACGCTGTATGGCGATGCAGGCGACGACACCATGTATGGTGGTCATGGCAATGACCTGATGCACGGTGGCACTGGCAATGACGTCATGAGCGGCGGCGACGGCAAAGACACCGTCAACGGCGATGATGGCGACGACCTGCTGATGGGTGACAATCGCGCCGATGAGCTGAACGGCGGCAATGGCGATGACGTTCTTCTGGGCGGCAATGGCAAAGACGACCTGAATGGCGACAACGGCGACGACTGCCTCTATGGCGAAGTTGGCGATGACGATCTGGATGGTGGCCGTGGCCATGACTTCCTGGATGGCGGTGAAGGCAATGACACGCTGCATGGCGGGGCCGGCAACTTCAACGACTACCTGAAAGGTGGCGCGGGAGATGACGATCTGACCGGTGGCAACGGCAAGGATGTCTTCATCATCGACCTGGAATGGGATGGCACCTCGTTTGTCTCCGGTGATGGGATCGACTGCATCAATGACTTTGATATCGACGAAGACCACGACGTGCTGGCCTTCCGCGTGACCAATGTCGGCGATGGGATCGGAACCTCGGCACAGGATGCCTTTGCGGCACTGAATGACGGGGCCGCTTCGGTCAATGACGATGGCACCGACACCACCATCTCTGCTGGTGGGGCCACCGTGATCATCAAAGGTCTGACCAATGTCAACGGCTACAGCTCGCTTGGCCAGGACGCTCTGCCTTCGGGTGGCGTCGGGATCAATGCGGTCACCACCGGTGATGCCGGCAGCTACGAGGCGATCCGTGTCGTGACCAGCGATGACGGCTTCGATGACAGCTACGACAACATCTGGGGTCACACCATCTGAGCCATAAGGAATGACCCTCCCGGGTGGCGGCCGCCATCCGGGGGGGTCTAGCCCTGGTTCAGGACAGCGATTTGGTCCCCGGCCAAGGATTGCCACCTTGGACCAGGGCGCTGATCTGCCAGCTTCAGTAACTTCACATCGTGCAACCGGGGGGTCACGGGTATGAAGACGAAACGGGTCTTTGACGGACAACGGGGTGTTATCACCTCAATTTTTGTAGCGAGTATCTTTGTTAACCTGCTTGTCCTGACAGCGCCGCTGTACATGTTGCAATTGTTTGCCCGGGTCATGGCTTCGGGCAGCATGCCAACCTTGATTGCTTTGACCACCGGCGCGTGTATCGCGCTGGTGTTCTTTTTTCTTTTTGATGTCATTCGCCAACGCCTGGTCGCCCGCCTCGGCTCGCGGCTGGAAGCCCGGCTCAGCCCGGTTGTCCTGCAAGGGATGATCAGCGGCAACCTGCCTGCGCAACTGCGCACCGCGGAACCGATCCGCGATATTCAGGACTTGCGCGGCTTTGTCACCAGCCCGGTGTTCATCGCGCTTCTGGATGCGCCCTGGTCATTGTTGTTCATCGCGTTGATCTTTGTATTCAGCCCGATCCTGGGGCTGGTGGCGGTGGCCGGGCTGCTGCTGTTGCTGGGCCTTGGTGTGCTGAGCGAACTGATGGGGCGCGGACCGGGAAAAACCTCGGAAGAGGCTGCCCGCGAAACCAATGCTGCAGTTGACGAAATGATGGTCAATGCCGAGATCATCCACGCCATGGGCAAGACCAGCGCCCAGATCGGCCGCTGGCGCGGACGCGCCTTTACCGCCATTCTTTTTGGCACCTTGGTCACCGACCGGGTGGCGCTGATGACCTCGCTGGCCAAGGCCGTGCGCATGGGGCTGCAAATCGCGGTGCTGGGCGTGGGCGTGGTGCTGGTGATCAACAACCAGCTGACCCCGGGTCTGATGATTGCCTCCTCGATCCTCTTGGGGCGGGCCGCCGCCCCGGTGGAGCAATCCATTGCCGGCTGGCGCGCCCTGCTGAAGGCGCGCAGCGCCAAGGACCGGCTAAACCTGCTGCTGGCCCATGCCGAGGACACCAGCGATCGGATGGAACTGCCCGACCCCACCGGGCGGCTGTCGGTGGAAAATGCCACTGTGGTGCTGCCGGGGCGGCAGGATCCGCTGCTGCTGGATATCACCCTGTCGCTGCAACCGGGCCATGCGCTGGGTCTGATCGGCCCGTCGGGCGCAGGCAAGACCACATTGGCCCGCGCGCTGGTGGGGCTGCAACCGCTGGTGCGGGGACATGTGCGCATTGATGATGCCGCCCTCACCGATTGGGACCCTGAACAGATTGGCCGACATATCGGTTTCCTGCCACAGCAGGTGGATTTGTTCCGTGGCAGCGTGGCCGAAAACATCGCAATGATGGATCCGACATCGAAACCCTCGGATGTGGTGGCGGCCGCCAAACTGGCACGGGTGCATGAGCTGATCCTGACCCTGCCCGGTGGCTATAACGCCGAGGTCGGCCCGCGCGGCAGTTTCCTGTCCGCAGGTCAGCGCCAGCGCATCGGTCTGGCGCGCGCCTTCTTTGGCGAGCGCAAGCTGATCGTGCTGGATGAACCCAATGCCAATCTCGACCCCGAGGGCGAAGAGGCCCTGGCCGCCGCCATCGAGGAGGCCTGCGCCCGGGGTGCCATCGTGGTGGTGGTGACCCACCGGCTCAACCTGTTGCGCCGGGTCAGCCATGCCGCCCTGATACAAGAGGGTCGGATTGCCCGCTTTGGCGAGGCCCGTCAGATCATCGAGGCCGCCGCCCAGCCGATGAGCCGGGCCCAGGGCGATCCCAAGGTGACCAATCTAGCACCGCGCCGGGCAGCCCAAAATGGCACCAATGCAGAGGCCGGCGCCACAGAAGGAGCCCAGTCATGAGCCGCAGCGACAGCCGAGATCTGGCCCCGCGTGCCACCAGCGAGATTGAAATGAGCCGGGGTTTTCAGGACCTGATGCCGGATGGCTTTGCCCTGCCCCGCACCCCGCCCACCCGTGTGCGCCAATTGGTGATGTGGATGCTGGTCTGTGGCTTTGGCCTGTTTGGCGGGCTGGTATTCTGGGCCACAAAGGCCGAGATGACCAGCGCGGTGGTGGCCCCGGGGCAATTCACCGTGGCGGGGGATCGGCTCAGCGTGCAGCATCTGGAGGGCGGCATCGTCCGCGAAATCAATGTGGCCGAGGGCGATATGGTGGCCGAAGGGGATGTGATTGCGGTACTGGACGGGCGCCGGATGCGCGCCAGCCGCGCCATTCTGATTGGTCAGCTGACCAGCCTTCTGGCCCAGCAGGCGCGGTTGCAGGCGGAACTGGCCCAGGCGGATGAGGTTGAGATCTCCGCAGAGCTGGACCAGTTGATGGCAACAGATCCACAACTGGTCTCGCTGTTCAACGTGCAGCGCGATGTTTTTCACAGCAACCGCGCATTGTATGATGGTCAGGTCCAGATCCTGCGCGACCGGGTTTCCCAGCTGGGCAAACAGCTCAGCGGGCGGCAGGCCCGGCTGACCGCGGTCGAGGATCAGCTGACGCTGATCAAGGGCGAGGTTGCCGATCTGCACAAGCTCTATGAAAAAGGCCTGGTGCCCAAAACCCGGCTCAGCGATCGGCGCCTGCAGGAAACCGGGTTGATGGGCACCTTTGGCGCGCTGGAAAGCGACCATGAGAACATCCAGATCCGCGTCGCCGAAACCGAAGAGCGCATTCTGCAGGTGCACCGCGACACCGTGAACCGGATCTCCAGCGAAACCCAGCTGGTGCAGGAACGCATTCTGGATCTGCGTCAGCGGCTGGATGCGGCGGAGGATGTGCTGGAACGCCAGACCATCCTTGCACCACGGGCCGGCCGGGTGGTGGAACTGTCCATCAACACCCTGGGCCAGGTGCTGAACCCCGGCGAGAATGTGCTGGAGCTGGTGCCCTCGGGCAGCGATCTGATTGTCGAAACCCGTGTCTCGCCCACCGACATTGACGAGGTGGTGACCGGCGGGCAGGCCCGGGTGCAGCTCACCGCCTATAGTTTCCGCTCGACCCCGCCGGTGATGGGCGAGGTGGTGATGGTGGCCGCCGACAGCATTGCCGATCTCAACACCGGGATTCCCTATTACCGCGTTCACATCCGCATTCCGCCCCAAGCGCTGGCGGCGCTGCCCAATGTCAAAACCCTGCCCGGCATGCCCGCGCAGGCGATGATCGAGACAGGCCGGCAGACATTGGCGGATTACCTGCTCAGCCCGGTGCTGCGCAGCATGTCGAACGCCTTGAAAGAGGGGAATGGCTGATCAGGGATGCGCGGCCGGTAAGACGTCTGGCGTTTCATACCTGGGGGGGCCTGATCATCCATCCTTTCGTCCCGCCTGGCCCCTGGCCGGGCGGGTCTTTATGTGGCCAAACCGCTTTCTGGCGGCGTGCTGAAAATTAGGTCCGGTTCGGACCAAATGTTTCGCGTGCGAAACATTTAGACAGGAATGCTGACCTATATTTGAGAGCATATGCGGCTCTGACAAAGGAGCCGGCCTCCCGCCCTGCC
>NZ_CP016369.1 GCF_001888185.1 Phaeobacter porticola
CTAGCCGTTAAAGGCCTCTGGTTCCAACTCCTGCCAGAAGGCGATAATGGCCGCCGCGTTCAGTGCTGAGCGCCAGCCGTGCTGGCGGAAATGCTCGCGGTCCAGATCGCTGTCCAGACCCGACAGGAACAGCCGCTTGTCGGCATCGCGCTGGGTCGGGTTTCGCCGCGAAACCAATGTTTCGACGATATCCAGATGCCGGGCGCGATCACGGCGGGCTGCGGCGCGCGCGTCAAAGGCGGCGGCCTCTGCTGCGGCGTCGGCGTCGCGGCGCGCCTGCGCCTCACGAATGCGGGCCTCGTCCTCAGCTGAAACCGGCGGCGCGGCTGGCCCGTCCGGCGACAGGCTGTAATCGCCGTCAATCGCAGCGCGCAAATAGCCCAGCGGTGATTTCACCGCCCCCTGCCCCGCCACATAGTCCAGCTTCTGCTGCACATAGTCGGCCCCGTGTTCGGTGATCCATTGTCGAGCCAGCCGGTCAGAGACCCCCTGCCCGCGCAGTGCCTTATAGACCGGTTGCTGGCGCAGCCCATCGCTGTCGTCGATCTGGAACATCGCCATCTGGGGGTTTTCGCGGATCAAAAAGCGGATCTCGCTGACCGCACGGCCCTTCTTGCGGGTCTGCGGTTCGATGATGATGTCGGAGGATTTATTGACCTCGGCCACCGCCGGTTTGATGATCTTGGCATTGAGATGTTTGAAACTCTCGTAATATGCGGAGCCATCCACCCCCATCAGCTTGCGAAAGATGTCCAGCCCCCACCAGCCGGTGGAGCCAGTGCGCACAAACCGGTAGCAATTCTCATAGAGCGCCAGCCCGTGGCCGGAACTGAAGTTGCGCTGAATCTTGACGTTGATCAGGGCAAAGATTTTCGGGTCATGCAGTTTCTTGGCCAGCTCCGGCGAATAGGCGTATTCGCAAACACCGTTCTTCAGCTTGGCAAAGCTGAGCAGCGAGGAGACGCCCCATTCCTGATGGCCCTGCTCATCCAGCATATCCCATTCCGCGACCGTCTCCGCCAGTGCCCGCAAGCTGGCCCGCAGGCTGTCGATATCGTTGGAATTATATCCCACCATCATCGCCAGGGTGCGTGCGTCGATGGTATGGCTGCGCGCGGAGGTCAGCGTGTCATAGGCGTTGAGCAGCAGCACATTTGACAGCTTGCGCTGCAGCAGCGTCAGCTTGCCACTGATATGGATTGCAGCCACGTTTTTCTTCACCGTTTCGCGGGTCAACGCGCCGGTCAGCCGCTCTTCGTCGAAGCTGGGTTCTGCCATGGAATCACTGCCTGTCATCATCGCTCTCTTTTGCGCCATACCCTGCCACAAAAGGAACCCGTGCGACAACCGCGCATGGGTTCCTTTTGCTGACAGCCCAGCTCAGCATCAGCGCCACCCTCGGAGTTGGCCCCTGTGGCGGGTGTCGTCTAAAAGGTACCCGTTCACGGGACGCCCGCTGATTGAGGCGGCCAGCTTGCGAATCGCGGCACTGGCCTAGCATCGCATGATTCCGCCGGGTGTTGCGCCGCAGGGGCACAGAGCGCGCGCCCTGTGCGCACCACATATTTTGCCCGATCAGTGTCAAAAATAGCGTATCAGGCTCTGTATCACGGCCCTATGGCGGTCTATCATGGAGCGTCATCAGAGTGGTTTGCGCGGCAGGACAGGCCCGACCGGCACAGATCGCCATCCTGAGAATCGGCGCCTTTTGCCCCGCGTTCAGGCCCCTTTAATCCTGCTGATGGGTCCCTTTGATCCTGCATCCGGGTCCCTTTGAACCCGGAACCGGGTCCCCTAACTTGGGTAAGTAACTGTAATCAGGTGGAAAATACATGCCAAAGACTCTAAAGATTCTAAAAAATATAAACGTTTAGCTGTGATCTATTTTTGAGTTTTTGAGGGAAAACAGGAACGTTTCGCGACGAAACCTCCCTTTGTGCTGATAAGGCACCCGGAAAAATTCGCACTTTGGGTCCATCCCACCTATGCAGCGCAGAAGATGTTCCCTATTCTCAGGCATATAAGCGAAAACAGAAAACACGCGCATAGACCCAGCATAAATTATGCACAGAGATCGAGCAGCTTCATGACCTCTCCCACCTTGCCCCCGTATTTCAATCTGGACCCGGAACAGGCCGCCGCCAAGCTGCCGGATCCGATCCAGACCACCCGTTTTGCCAAGGCGGCTGCCATGTGCAGCAAGGGCCGCGAAGATCTGGCCCGGCGTGGCTATGCGCCAGACGGCGAAAAGCGGCTGCGCAAGTTCTCGACCTGGGAGATCACCCGGTACCTGATCCCGGTGGCACCGCAGCACCTGCGCCGCGTGTTGAAGAACCACCCCGACCTGCCCCAAGGCGAGGGTGAAGGCGGCTCCAAATGGTTCACGCTGGAGGAGGTTCTGGCGCTGCGACAGCATTTCGCCTCCGAAGGGATCTCAACCAAGGAATACTTGCCCTACCGCCCCAAGGGCGTGCCGGCGAAGGTGACGGCGGTTGCCAATTTCAAAGGCGGCGTTGGCAAAACCTCCACCGCTGCGCATCTGGCGATGTCGGCGGCCCTTGATGGTTACAAGGTGCTGGTAATTGATCTGGATTCCCAAGGCTCAATGACCTCCATCCTTGGCGGCACGGTGGAGGACGAATGGTCCACCGTCTTTCCGCTGATTGCCAAGGACTACGCCAAATCGGTGGTGGCGGAAAACGCTGTGCGCGCCGCCGCCGGAGAGCCGGAGCTGCCGCTGGATGAGACATTGAATGAGGCGCTGCGGGTTTCGTCGCGAAACGTCATTCAGAAAACCCATTGGTCCAACATTGATCTCATTGGCGCGCAGCTCAATCTTTACTGGGCAGAATTTCAGATCCCGGTCTGGCGGATGGGGCTGCGCAGCTGGCCGCTGTGGGATGCGCTGAGCAACTTTTTGGAGCAGGAGGGTATTCTGGACGACTACGATATCGTCTTTCTCGACACGCCCCCGGCGCTTGGCTATCTGACCATCAATGCGCTGGCGGCAGCAGATATCCTGCTGGTGCCGCTGGGGGCGTCGTTTCTGGAGTTTGACTCGACGGGGCGGTTTTTCGACATGCTTTATTCCACCTTCGCCTCCATCGAGGAGGGCGAGAATATGGCGCAACGCGCGGCGGGTTTGCCGGAAATTAAATTTGAATGGGATGTAGTAAGGGCGCTGATCACGCGCTTTGACGCCAGTCAGCAGACGGACATGGCGAATGTGATCCAAGCTTATTTCGGAGATTTCATGAACGCCTACCGTCAGGATGTCACCGCCCTTGTTGGGCAGGCGGGAGAGCAAGTGAATGGGATCTACGAAGCAGACTATCGCGACTTCAACCGCGATACCTATGTACGCGGTCGCGAAACCTTTGATCGGACCTATGCGGAGTTCAAAGAGCTGCTTATCGGCAGCTGGTGGCGCGACACCCAGATGGAAGAGGCGGAGTAACATGGCAAAACGCAGACGGCTGAGCGCCCCCGACGCATCCGAGATCGAAGCCATCGAGGAGGGTTTCGCGACGAAACCTGGCGTCAATCCTTTTGATCCGGCGCCCGGTGGTGTCGCGGCCAGCGCCCCGCCGATTGCTAAAGTCTCGGCCGAGGCGGCGCAGTTGCACGGCATGGCATCGGTTGCGGACCGGGTGGAAATGGCCCGCGACAAGGCAGACGCCGAACGCTGGCGCGCCGCCGAGGATGCGGGCGAAACCGTACTGCGCATCCCGCTGGCAGAGATTGACCGCGACTATCTGCGCCGGGACCGGATGCAGATCGACGAGGACGAGCTGGACGAGCTGACCGCGTCGATCCGCACCCATGGCTTGCGCAGCCCGGTTGAGGTGATCGCGCTGGAGGAGGGCTACGGTCTGGTCTCCGGCTTCCGCCGTCTGGAGGCCTATGCGCGGCTGAACCGGAGCGAAGACGGCTTTGCCGCTATCCCGGCCTTTCTGCGGCGCGGGGCTGACAGTGCTGGCGCCTATGTGGCGATGATCGAAGAAAACGAGCTGCGCGCCAATCTGACGCCCTATGAACGCGGGCGTATTGCAGTGCTGGTGGCGGGGCAGGGGGTGTTTGCCTCGGTCGAGGCGGCGGTGGATGCGCTGTTTGGCGCGGCCTCTAAGGCGAAACGCTCCAAGGTGCGCAGCTTTGCCGCCGTGCATGAGGGGCTGGGCGATCTGCTCCGCTATCCTAATGCGCTGTCGGAGAAGGCCGGGCTGAAACTGGCGGCGGCGCTGCGGTCGGGCGGGCAGGGGGCCTTGCGCTCCGCTCTGGCCGGGGTGGATCCTGCGGATGAGCGGGCCGAGTGGCGATTGCTGGAGGCGGTACTGGCAGATGCGGGGCCGACACCTGAGGTCAAACCCCGTGGCGGTCGCCCGCGTCAGGTCACCCGACTGGCGGCGCGGCGGTTGTCCTCAGGCGGGGATTTGTCGGCAGAAGTCGCGCCGACAGCGATGCGGATTGATCTGAAGGGCCGCAGCCTTGACCCCGATCAGGTGGAGGCTTTGCTGGGGCTGATCGAAGATCGGCTGGGTTAACGGTTGCGATGATACACGTATAAGCATATTGACCTCTTTGGCCTGTTAAGAACCGGCCAGGGGATGCCCGCGCCCGATATAGTCGCGGCGGCGCGGATATGAGCCGCAGCCCAACGATGGAATACGGGCAGAGCAGCGGCTTTCCAATCTTTGATTTGTGAGCGATGCGGAGATGGTCGACGATCCCCGCAATAAAGAAAAATCAGAATCCACGGAACCATCTTCGATCTGGTCGAGTTATCCCACCAGTAACAGCAAATACTGTCGCTGACAGCATAAGAGGATGAAAAAAATGAAAAATCTGCTTCTCTCTACCGCAATTGCCCTGACTCCTGCGACCGCCGTTCTGGCTGACGGTCACGGTGACATGTTCCGTGCCGAGGCGGACCCGATGGCGATCCACGCTTCTGAATTCATTGGCATGCGCGTCTATCGTTCCGAGGACGGTAAGGGCGCGTCTGAGCATGACGGCGTTCAGAAGGAATGGGACGATATCGGCGAAATCAACGACGTCGTGCTAAATCGCGACGGCACCGTGGACTCCGTTCTGGTTGATATCGGCGGCTTTCTTGGCATGGGTGAAAATCAGGTTGCCGTGGATATGAAATCGGTGAAATTTGTCGCCGACAGCTCCACCGCCGAAGACCTGAGCGATTTCTTCCTGGTGATGGAAGCCTCGGCTGATGTGCTGAAAGAGGCCCCGACTTATGACTGGACCCGCCAGGCGGATGCCGCTACCGACGAAATGAAACAGGACGCAACTGCGGCGGCTGGCGAGATTAAAGATGACGCCGACGCAATGGCCGAGAACACGGAAGAGACTGTCAAAGACGTCTTTGCCCGTGATGGGTTCGCCAATGTCGTGGCCACCGATCTGACCAGTGAAGAACTGACCGGTGCGCCGCTGTACGACAGCAACGACGAGTGGATCGGCGAAGTATCGCAGATCAACCTGACCGACGACGGCAAGGTAAAGTCGATCGTGGCTGACATCGGTGGCTTTCTGGGGCTGGGTGAAAAGCCAGTTGAGCTGGAGTTGACCAAGATGGACATCATGCGTGCGGACGACGGCGACGACCTGCGGGCCTATGTGTCGATGAGCAAGGAACAGCTGGAACAGCTGCCCGACTACGAAAAATAATCTGCCAATCACTTTTGATAGCTGATTTTACAACAGGGACGTGGAGCACAGCTCCGCGTCCCGCGTCGGTTTTTACGCAGCTTAATGTGTAAAATTGAAACGATCCCGAAGTCTTAACCTTCGCTTTAGCCTTTTGCCGCCTAATGGTCTGCAAAGGAAAACACGGGCGTGGGTAACGAATTGCAGGCTCTCTACAGATTGATGATCAGGCATCTGTTTGCTTTGATCTTACTGGGTGCAGGTTCCCTTGTTGCGACGGGGGCGGGCGCGGACCCCATCCGCATGACCTACGAAGAGTTCCATCCCTATTCCTTTACCGATGCAGAAGGGCAGCCGCAGGGCGTTTCGATTGATCTGATGCGCCATATTGCCAGTGTAGCAGGGCGCGAAGTTCAGTTTCACGCGAACCAAAATCCAGCCGGGATGCTGAGCGAGCTGCGCAGCGGAGCTGCGGATGTGACCTCTCTCCTGGCATTGACGCCGAAGCGGCTGACCGCTGGTTTGGGGACGCGCGAATTAGGCGCGTTTGAGTTGCGGGCCTTCGTGCGCCGAGATGGGCCCATCACCACGCTTGGTGACTTGACCGGCACCACTGTAGGTGTGGTCAAAGGCAGCTTCGCAATAACCGGTGCGCGGTTGGTTCCGTTTTCCAAAGTTGTCGAATTCGACACCACGGATGATCTGATCCTGCCGCTGCTGACCGGAGAGATCGACGCTGTTGTCTCGTCACAAAACAGTTTTCTCAGACGGCTGCGCATGGCCCATGTCGAAGATAGTATTGTGTCGCTGCTGCCATCACTTGTTATCAGCCCGTATGGGTTTGTTGTGGCCCCGGATCAGGAGTCGCTTAGGACGGCATTGAACGCTGCAATCGACAGCAGTGTGACCGCCAACTTGTTGGCTACGGTCGAGAAGAAATGGTTTGGCCGTTCTCGCACCCTTTGGGACAATAAACTGGTGCGCTGGGGCCTGTTGCTTTCCACCGCGATGTTGGCGGCGATCCTGACCCTGGGCTACTGGTTTTTCCACTATCGCCAACAATCCGCACAATTGCTGCGGGACCGGGCCGGTGATCAGCTGCTGATCCGTGCTTTGGATGAGGTGGCCGCCGCAATTGTCATCTATGACACTGAACTAAAGGCGGTACATTGGAACCACGGGTTTGAGCTGATCTTTCCCAGCGTGGTGCCTGCGCTGAAAAAAGGCGCGACAATGCGCCAGATGATCGTTCAATCCTATGTTGATGGCACCATCGAAAATGATCTGAGCGATATTCAGATTGTTGATATGGTCGACCAGTTTGTCGAAGACTTGCGTCGCGGCAAGTCAGAGCTGCGGATTGTGAGAACGAGGGACGGCCGGGTGTTTCAGGCACGGGACGTCAAACTGGGATCCCGGCATTATGCCTCGTTGCGGGTGGATATAACACAGTTGCAGCAACAGCAGGACATCATCACCGAACAGGCGGTGTCGCTGGAGGCTGCGAATGAAGAGTTGCGCACCTTCTCCTCGATTGCGGCACATGACCTAAAGGCACCGCTGTTCAGTCTGCTCAACCTGATTGATTTTATGGCCGAGGATATGCAGGAGGCCGGGATCACGCTGCCGCAGGACATTCAGGTCAATTGGCAGGAAATTGAATCGCTGTCGCAGCGCATGATGCGGTTGGTGCAGGATTTGCTGGTCTATGCCACTACCCAAAGCGAATGCCACCAGTCAGAGGTGATACAGCCGTCGCATCGCCTGCGAGAGGTGTTGGATCTGGTAGGCCCACGCGAGGGGTTTGATGTGACCATTGCGGCAGATATGCCAGATCTTCGGGTCAATCCCATCGCTTTTGACATGGTGATGCGCAATCTGATTGCCAATGCGCTACAGCACCACGATCAGGAGCGCGGATATGTTGTGCTGGAGGCGACAACCAGCGGCGATGCCGTGACGATCTCTGTGCGCGACGATGGGCCGGGCATTCCTGAGCAACACTGGGACGAGATATTTGCGCCGTTTCATCGGCTTTCGACATCGACAGAGGGCAGCGGATTGGGGCTGGCGTTCATTAAGAAAACGGTCGAGAGCTGGGGTGGGACTGTACAGGTGAAGGCGGCCGAGCCACGCGGTGCGGTGTTTGAGGTGAGTTTTCCCAGATCCACCACCGCTGAGACGGCTCTGCAACAAGTGGTCGCGGTCTGAGGCGTATTTTAGGTCGCGGCTGATTTGTTGTCCTGCATGTGCTGCGACAATTGATTGGGCTTGGCAACCAATCTTTGCAGCGTTTCTATGTCCAACCCGGTCGAGGCAATTACGCATTCGGTGATTGGCCCGGTCGTCTTGCGTAGGGGCGGATCCGGCTTCGGTCAGGTGAATATGCACCTGCCGTTCATCCGTGCTGCTGCGCTGGCGGGTGACCAGGCCCATCGCCTCAAGCCGTTTTAACAACGGCGTCAGGGTGCTGGTTTTCAACGACAATTGCCGAGCCAATGCGCCGACACCCTGCGCGTCCTGCTGCCAAAGCAAGGTTGGTATTGCCAAGTTGTTCAGGCTGATTGACTCAGCTATGTCGCGCTAATGAACTTTCCAACGATCATGCCACGCTCGTTCTGATGCGTTCAACCTCTGGGACGATTACACCGCCGAAATGGCGGCCTGAACCTTCTTTTGCCAATACCTCACAAGCTCACGCCAACAACTTGGCAATACCGTTCAAAGCCTTCCTCGCTGCGCGGGTGCCGGACCCCAGTACAGGCGCGCCCGAGCGGCTATCCGTTGCGCCATCCGTGGAGAACTGTCTGGGCAATATTGCGGATGAGCTGAGGGTTGCCGATCCTTTGGGGCGTGGCCGGTTGGTCACGCTCCTTGCATTGACTCTCCTCAAGCGAGCTGGCTACACAAAGGACAAAATCGCGACAAAACAAAGACAAATACTGCTGCCATTGTGCGGTGGCATGCCATCTTTGATGGCGGATGGGGCACGTTGCGCCGAGGACGCCGTTTCGGTGCCGCATCGCACAAGGTCGTTCCAAGATGGAGTTGACATGACAGAACCGCAAAGCATCTCTACCGCGCCCGACACCGGGGCAGGGGGGCTGTCTATTGCGCTGCATATCGGGGCGCCGTTTACTGATGAGGAACAGCTGACATGGTCGCTGCGCCGGGACACTGCACGGTTGCTAAAGGACGGTGTGCTCGTTCGCCGACCAGGCACGTATATCAAAGAGCTGACCGAACTGAAGGGCAGAGCTGCCAAAGACGATATCACTGAGTCCGAATGTGCGGCGTTTCTGGATGGGGTTCTGCGTGATGCCGATGTTTCGCGGTTGATTTTGTCGATGCCCAGCATTCTGGGGGTGCCTGCCTGGATGTTGAACGGTGGGCGTCTATACAAAAATGCTGGTGCCAATACGGCGGCGCTGCGCGCGGTGTTCCCGGATCACGCGTGTGAATTTTTCCTGGGGATGTGTAACCCGGCGACACTGGTGCCCACGGGGTTTTCAGCGCAGTCGCAAAAGGATTGGTACGGGTTTTCGGGCGATACTGATCTGATGGATCTGTGCTGGTCGGATGTGGTTGCGGATATTCTGACCGCGAATCCGGGTTGCGGTGTGACCGTCTGGTGCAATGAGGAAACGCCCGTGTTCTGGCCGCAGGTGCTGGGGCATGTCACCGGTATGGGGGCCGCATACCGGTTTGAAGGGGAAACAGATATCCTGCGCAAGGCGATGACAGAGGAGGGCACCAAACGGCTGGAGGCCTATCTGGCCGAGCGCCCGCAGCTGTCGGACCAGCAGCGCGATCAAGTGCGCGAGCTGTTTCTGTCCTATTTTCATTCCGAGGATGTCGTGGAAGAGGAAATTGATCTTCCCGGTTGGTCGCAGGGCTTTGTCGACGTCATGACCGAGCGCTATTTCAACGATGTTGAGCTGATCCGCCAGATGCCCGGTGTCACCGTCATCGGGTGAACCCCGCCGCAGAGCCATCCCCATGGCTGTTGCCTTCCGGCACGGTCAGGCCACGGGGATCGCGCGTTGTTTCATAGGGAGTGGGCGCAGATTTAACCCGCTTCATGCGCCGAGGCGCGCATCCGTCCCAGGTGTTCATCCCAGCCTTTGTCCAGCGACAGCAACAGATCAAACGCCTCGACCCCCTGTGGCAGGCCCTCGTGGCGCAGCAATAGATTGGTGCCGCCGGGTACTTCGTCCAATGTCCAGGTGACGGTACTGCTGCGATCACCCATCGGCGCGATGGTAAAGCTGTATTCGAGACGGGCATACGGCTTGGCAACCAGTACCTCGCCCCACATCAGACGCTTGCCGCTTTCGGTGCCAAACATTTCGTAGGGGCCTTCAACCAACGGGGTTTGGGGTTTGTGAAACCAGATCGCCAGCTTGTCTGGGTCGGTGAGATAGGCCCAGACCTGGGCCGGGGTGGCCCGCAGATAGATGGATTTTTGCAGGATCGTATCGGTCATTGGATGTCCTTTTCGATTTCGGATTTGAGCAAAGCAAGGCGGCTGTCCCAGAAGGCATCAAAGAATCCGAACCAGTCGAACACCTGTTTCAATCCGTCAGGGTTCAGGCTGTTCAGGCGCGCGCGCCCCTCTACCCGGACCGATATCAAATTGCCCTGGTCCAGAATGGTGAGGTGTTTTTTCACCGCGGCACGGGTCATCTGAAAATTTTCCGCAACCTCGGCAATGGTCATATTGTCCTGGGCCAGCAGTTGCAGGATCTGGCGGCGGGTTGGATCGGCGAGGGCGCGAAAGGCCATCTGTTCCGAGTGGCGTGGTGCCGGCATTTCTGGATCGGTCATGGCGGGGCGGCTTTCTAAAGTGATACCGTTTGGTATCTCATAATTATGAAACCATTAGGTATCATGTCAAGCGATATCTGCGATCCTGTTGGTTGCCACCGACCAAAACTGTGATGAGGCGTCCTGTCCTATTGGGACGGGCAGGGCTGGGCGTCCTTTCCGGCCTGGTTGGACGACAACAGGGCTGGACCGCGGATAGGGATGGAATGTGTCAGCGACTGGCTGTCCAAACACATATCACGGCCCTTCACCGACACATGTTCGTCCGACGTTTACCAAAGAGAGACCCAGCGATGCTCAGCTTTCCGTTCCAACCCCGCCATCTTACCCCGGCGTTGCGCAGGTACCGGCGCAATGTATCGCTGGTGCCTGTCATGTTCTGCATCGCACTTGGGTTTACCATTGGGGCCTCGCCTGCGACCTCGGCCGGGGCAGGGTCTGAAGATATCCAGCCCCAAGACGGGCATTGGCTGGCGCTGATGCAGTTCCGCTCTGTTTCTGGCTGCTCGGCCCAGGTCCGCCGCGAGATTGAGGCCGACGCCGAGGATGAGGTGCTGTATTCCAAACCGCTGACGTTTACCCAGCCGCTTGATCTCAACCATCTGAACGAGGCCTGGGAGGTGGATATTGATTGGACCCGCACCAGCCCTAACCGGTGGGAGGGCGCGATGACAGAGGTCGAGCGCACCTTGTTTGGCAAGATCACCACCGTGACCGAATTGCAGACGCGGGTGATTTCGGAAGGGTTGATCGACCAAAAAGCCGTCGCCACCATCAGTTTCCCACCGCGCATGATCCGTCAGATCGGCTCTGCCGACCCTTGTGTGATCCATGCCGATATCACCCACCGGCTGCGTTAGGGGCCGGATGATCTGTCCGTCTGTGCGCGGACGGACAGTCCGAACCGCCCACGCCTAGCGGATGAGACGACAACCGGCAGGCAAATTGGCAAGGACTGCGCCAGTGAGACCTGCTGAACAGCTCCGCCATATGGCGGGCCGCATTTTTCAACTTTCTAAAACACTCTGATCTAACACCTAAAAGGACACTACTATGAAGTTTCACCGCAGCGCTGCCCTTGTGACCGCGAGTATTCTGGCAGCAGCAACTGGCGCGTCTGGCGCCCGCGCCGACGGACTGTTTTCCAACGGGCAGTTCAGCCTTGGGCTGGGCGCGTTTGCCAGCTCCAGCCTTTATAAAGGCGAAAGCACCGAGTCGGCTGCATTGCCGTTTCTGAGTTATGAGAGTGACCGGCTGAGCCTGGGGTGGGGTGGGGTGGCCTATCATTTTGTGAACAGCGAGGACATGCAGGTTTCTGTACGGGTCAGTGCGGGCGAAAAACCGGACTACCCGGAAAACAAGCCGCTGTTTGCGGGTCTCAAACGTGGTACCCCAATCGAGGCCGGCTTTGATGCCACTTACCACTTTGATGGGTTCTATGTCGCGGGCAGTGCGATGATGGATGTCTCTTCCGAACACAAAGGGTATCATCTGGAAGCAAAATTCGGGACCGAATTTCAGGTTGGCGAGCTGGGGATCGATATCGGTGCCGGGGCGCGGATGCGCGATGGCAAGCTGAACAACTTTCTTTACGGTGTGTCCGCCAGCGAGGCCAACGCACAGCGCGCCGCCTATGATGTCGGCTCTACAACCGAGCCCTTTATCGACATGACCGTAGTCTACCCAATCAGCGACCGCGTGTCGGTGCTTGGCGTAGTGGATTATCAGCTGATCGACAAAAAGGTGCACAACAGCCCGCTGACCAATGACAAGGACAGTTATTCTGTTGGTCTTGGTCTGGTCTACAGCTTCTGATCCATGGGAACCCCGCTGCGATCCGATCAGCAGGCTCAGGCAAAGGGGGCGCGGCGCGAAACCGTGCCCCCGGCCAAGTCTGCGTCCCCGGTGCCCCCGATGTCTGCTGTGCCAGAGGCGTCCCCAACGTCCCCTGCCTCTTATACGCCGCCAGTACCCCCGGCGGTTGCAGCCCCATCGGAGACACAGTCCGCTTCAGCCCCGCCGCGCCCCGGCCGCGCGGCTGAAGCGGGCGCAGAGGGGGCAGCGGGGCTGGTGTTTCACAGCGATCCCGAGGCCAAATGGCCGCCGCGACTGGCGGCGCTGATCTGTCTGCTGCTGGTGGGCTGGATGGCCTTGGGCCAGATTTTGTCTGACGCCACTGATCCTGGTGCCGACGGCGCGTCTGGTCCTGCCACAGCGACAGGGGGTGTACCTTCGTCGGCCCCTGTGTCCGTGGCGGTACGCCTGTCGCAGGCGGCGCCGGTGACGCTGCGGTTTCGCACCGAGGGCTATAGCATGGCCGACCGCGACAGCATCTTGCGCGCTGAAATGTCGGGCCATCTGACCGCGGTTCCCGTGCAAAAAGGCGCCCAAGTGGAAGCCGGGCAGGTGCTGGCGACGTTACAATCCACGCAGCGGGTTGCCGCGCTGCAACGCGCCGAGGCGGGCGAGGCCCGCGCCCGGCGTGAATATGAAACCGCCGAGGCCCTGCACAAACGTGGGGCCACAACCGAAACGCGGCTGGAGCAAACGCGCGAGGCCTTGGCTGCGGCACGGGCAGAGTTGTCGCTGGCCCGGCAGGGGGTGGCGGAAACCCGTATCACAGCGCCTTTTGCGGGCCATCTGGAAACTCTGTCCCTGATCCCCGGCGCCTATGTGCAGGAGGGCGAGGAGCTGGCCCGGATCGTGGCGACAGATCCATTGCGGCTGGTGTTCCAGGTGCCTCAGAATATGCGCGCCGCGCTGGAGCTGGACCGAATGGCGCAGGTCCAGTTTCTGGAGGGCAGCCAGCGTCAGGGGCGTTTGGCGTTTCTGGGCCGTCGGGCCGATCCTTCTACCCGCAGCTTTGCCGCAGAGCTGTTGATCGACAACCCTGGCGGTACGATCCCTGCCGGGATCAGCGCCCGGATCGAGGTGCCGCTGCAAGAGGTGGACGCGCATTTTCTGTCACCTGCGCTGCTCTCGCTGGATATGGACGGAGTGCTGGGTGTCAAATCCGTTGATGACGCCGACCGCGTTGTCTTTACCCCGGTCGAGATCGTGCGGTCACAGCCACAGGGGGTCTGGGTCACGGGTCTGCCTGATCAACTGCGTCTGATTACCGTTGGGCAAGGGTTTGTCACAACTGGCGAACCTGTCCGGGTCAGTGACACAGGGCCCGTCGGCGCAGATGTGAAACCCAGCGCGGAGCTTCGGCCATGAGCGGTTTTCTCAGTGTGATCTTTGCGCGCAGTCGGGCGGTGATCCTGATCTTCTCCGGGCTATTGCTTGGCGGGGCGTATGCCTATGTCAGCATCCCCAAGGAAAGCAGCCCCGAAATTCCAATCCCATATGTTTATGTCAGCACCACCCTGTCCGGCATCTCGCCGCAGGACAGCGAGCGTCTGCTGGTGAAACCGCTGGAGGCGGGTCTGGCGGGTCTTGCCGATCTCAAGGTGCTGAATGCCAACGCCTATGAGGGCTATGCCAATGTGACGCTGGAATTTGACGCGGGTGCCGATGTGACAGAGGCGCTGGATGCGGTGCGGGTGGCGGTGGATCAGGTCCGGCCTGACCTGCCCGAGGCCGCCACCGAACCGGTGGTGATGGAAATCAACACCGCGCTGTTTCCGGTGCTGACGACGGTATTGTCGGGGCCAGTGCCCGAACGCAGCCTGAACCGGCTGGCCCGGCAACTGAAGGACCGGCTGGAGGCGGTATCGGGGATTCTGGAAGTGGATATCGGCGGCGGACGTTCCGACCTGCTGGAGGTGCTGATCGACCCGGTTGCCTTTGTCACCTATGGGCTGTCGTTTGAGACGCTGGTGGGTCAGATCAACCGCAACAATGCGATGATCGCTGCGGGGGCCATTGATGGTGCGGCGGGGCGTTTTGTGCTGAAGGTACCGGGGTTGATCAGCGGGCCCGGTGATCTGATGCGGATGCCGGTCAAGGTGCAGGATGGCACCGTGGTGACGCTGGGGGATATCGCGGTGGTGCGCCGCCGGTTTGAGGATCCGCGCAGCTTTGCCCGGATTAACGGCCAACCGGCGCTGACACTGGATATCACCAAACGCAGTGGCGCCAATATCATCGAAACCGTGGCCGCCGCCAAAGCAGTGATCGCCGCCGCGCAACAGCAGTGGCCGCAGAGCGTGAAGGTGGATTACCTGCTGGATGAGAGCCGCGAGGTGAAAACAATGCTGGGCGATCTGGAGGCCAATGTCATTGCCGCGATTGTGCTGGTGATGCTGGTGGTGATCTATGCGTTGGGGCTGCGGCCGGCGCTGCTGGTCGGGCTGTCGATACCGGGGGCGTTTCTGACAGGCGTGGCCGTACTTTGGGGGATGGGGATCACGATGAACATCGTGGTGCTGTTCTCCTTGATCCTTGTCGTGGGGATGCTGGTGGACGGGGCGATCGTCACCACCGAATTGGCTGATCGTCATTTGCAGGATGGTGCCAGTGCCGCGCAGGCCTATCGCGCCGCCGCGCAACGTATGGCGGGGCCGCTGGTGTCGTCGACTGCCACCACGCTCAGCGTGTTTGTGCCGCTATTGTTCTGGACGGGGACCACCGGTGAGTTCATGAAATTCCTGCCCATTACCGTGATTGTGACGCTGGCGGCCTCTTTGGTGATGGCCCTGGTGTTCATTCCGGTGCTGGGGGGCATGATCGCGCGGCGCTCACCACAGAGCGCCCGCGCCAAACGCGCGCTGCACGCGGCCGAACATGGGGATCCGCGCTTGGGTGGCGGTATGGCCGGGGTTTACGCGCGTGGCTTGCAGCGCGCCTTGCTGTTCCCCGGCACCACGGTTTTGCTGAGCCTTGCGCTGTTGCTGGGGACGTTTGGCCTATATGGGTCATTCGGGGCAGGTCTGACGTTTTTCCCCAAGGTAGAGCCTGAATTCATGCAGGTGCAGCTGCGCGCCCGCGACAATTTCTCGATCTATGAACGCGACGCATTGGTGCGGCGGGTCGAAGATAGATTGCTAGAAACGTCGGGGATTTCCAGTGTCTATGTGGTAACCACGCTGGGGGGCGGTGACGATCTGGATCTGATCGGCACCATCCAGATCGAGCTGGACCCATGGGACCAACGCCCGCCTGCCGCTGAAATTGGCGCTGGCATCCGGGCAAATGTCGCGGATCTTCCTGGCGTCGAAGTGCGGGTGGAAATAGACGATGACGGGCCAAGCGGCGACAAGCCGCTGGATCTGCACATCATGGCGCGTGACCCGGCCGCATCCGAGGCGGCGGTGGTGCAGATCCGCGAGATCATCAATCGGATGGGCGGGTTCACCGATATTGCGGACAGCCGCGCCCTGCCGGGGGTCGAATGGCGGATCGAGATCGACCGTGCCGAAGCCGCACGCTATGGCGCTGATCTGAATTTGCTGGGGCAGGCGGTACAGTTGCTGACACATGGGGTGACGGTGACGACCTATCGCCCGGATGATGTGGCTGGTTCCGTGGATGTGCGGGTCCGCTTTCCTGCGCCTGATCGCAGCTTTGACGGATTGCTGGCGTTGCGCGTTCCCACCAGCGCCGGGTTGGTGCCCATCTCAAACTTTACCCGTTTTGCGCCGGTGCCCCGTTCTGGCGCGATCCAACGGCGTGACCAAAGCCGTGTTCTGACCCTGACGGGCAATGTGGCACCGGGGCTGTTGGCGGATGCGCAGTTGGCCAACCTGCGTCGCGCGCTGGACGAGACACCGCTGCCCGATGGCGTGACCTGGACCTTCAAGGGGGAGGCCGAGGAGCAGGACGATGCGATGCGTTTTCTGAGCCTGGCCTTTGCAACGGCGGTGATGCTGATGGCGGTGATCCTGATCGCGCAGTTCAACAGTTTTTATCAGGCGGCGGTGGTGATGTCGGCGATCATCTTCTCGATTGCGGGGGTGTTGTTGGGGCTGATGTTGGCCGGGCGGCCGTTTGGCGTGGTCATGGGCGGCATCGGGGTGATTGCGCTGGCGGGTATCGTGGTTAACACCAATATTGTGCTGATCGACACTTATAATGCGCAGCGCCGTGCCGGGCAATCTCCGCGAGAGGCGGCGCTCCGCTCGGGCGCGCTACGGCTGCGGCCGGTGGTGCTGACCGCGCTGACGACGGTGCTGGGGCTGATGCCGATGGTTCTGGGTATGAAGCTGGATTTGCTGGCGGGCAGCATGGTGTTCGGTGCCCCCTCTAGCCAGTGGTGGACTGAACTGTCCACCACCATCGCCGGCGGACTTGTGGCGGCGACGCTGCTGACGCTGCTGGTCACCCCGGCGATGCTGGTGCTGGGGGACCGGCGCCGCGCGGATGGGGCTGATGGCGCGCGGTGCTAACATGCTTTGCCGATGTTGTCGTGATCTGACCGCGCTTAGGTCTAGGGAGCGGGCCGAGCGGCCCGTAGGGCTGATGGGGTGGTATTCATTTCACGTTTGAAGGCGTTGTAGAAAGACGAGCGTGAATTGAACCCGACATCATGGGCGATCACCAGAATGGTCTCATCCGTATCATGCAGCTGCTTTACAGCATCCTGAATGCGCCATTTGTTCACATAGTCGAAGAAATTCGATTGCAGCGTCATATTCAGCGTCTGCGACACGTAGTTCGAAGTGACGCTGATATGTTTGGCCAGATCCCAGAGCGACAGGTTCGAGTCGCGGTAGAGCAGATCCTTGGTCATGGCACGTTCAATCTTGGTCGCGATGCGGGTGGCGTGATCATCGGTGAGGGCGGAGCGTTCGTATTTTGCGGCGACCAGTTCCTGTTCGGCGGCGGCGGGGGCGCTATGGGTTTTGGGCATCAGTCCCGGTTGCTGGCGCACGCCCCAGATGCCGATCACCCAGGTGATGGCCAGGCTGGACAGGCCGCTGGTCAGGTCGGAGGCGTCGCTGAACAGCTGGAACATCTCAATGCCGAAGAGGTCAGCGAGGATCTCGGCGACGCTGAGCAGGAGATAGGCCGATATGGTGGTGGTGATCCACCAGACCCAGGTCAGCTCGCGGTCTTCGGTGGTGGCAAACAGATCCTTCAGCCGCGCGCGATATCGCGACAGCATTTTCATGATCAAGACCAGATAGAGGGTCACCTGAATGTAGAACAATACCTCGACCAGCTGGAAGTAGATCAGGATCGCCTGGATGTATTGGCTGAGGTCGGCGAACTCCAGATCGTTCTGGGCGAACAGGGATTTCGGGATGGTCCAGAACAGCACCACCATGCTGATCGCCAGCAGGATGGGCACCGCATGCCAGAGTCTTTGGCGGATTGGCGGGCCGTTATCCTCCGACGTGAGGGCGCGGACATAAAGCCACAGCAGTAGTGGTTGGGCAAAGACGGCTGGCACATGCAGGCTGTTGAAGCGTGAGACGACATAGTCGTAGGACTCATCCACGACCACCAGATCCAGAATGCTGAGCATTTCGGTAACGGACTGGGTCACGAAGAATAGCGCCAGCGGCACGTAGACACGCTGGTGGCGTTGATGCAGCAGCAGTTGATTGGTGCAGAACAGCGCCATGCCAAGGTGAAAGGCCGATAAGGCCAGTAGATATTTATCGTCCACCATCACGCGCCCGACCCTGAATTCCGGTAATCAGCCTGTAGCAGGCTACAGTGCATAGTTACAAGTTTGCAGGGGGGGCGCACTGTCCTTACCGACAGGGAAGAACCATGGACGGGGGTTTGATTGGGGATCAGATCGGCCTTGTTGCACAAATCGGCTTGGGGATTCACTGCGTGAATTCAGTGTGATAGCTGGTTGGTATGAGCAGTTGGGCCCCTACGAAATACAAGACCAGGAACTGGCCTTCGTAAAACACAGCACTAAAGCGGCGCGGATCGCTTTCGATCTGGTTTGATCCCGAGATGGTCTGGGTGCCGCTGCCGACCGGCAAGCGGGCCCGACAACAGCAATTCAGCGACGCTGCGATCCAGACCTGCCTGACCTTGAAGATGTTGTTCGGCATGCCGCTGCGACAGACGACCGGATTTGGCGTAAGATACACATGGGGATCGACAAAGTAACGCTGGAAGTTCGGGCGGCCGAGGTCACCACCAGTAATGTTGGTGATGCGCCGATGCTGCCGGAACTGCTCGCGCAAATGCCGTCTGATCAGGACAGCGGATCAGTGACCGCCGACGGAGCCTATGACACGCGCAAATGCCCCGACGCGATTGCTGCCCGTGGTGCCGGCGCCGTCATTCCGCCCCGCAAGAACGCCAAACTCTGAAAGCCCACAAGCGCCGGGGCCGCTGCCCGGAACGAAGCGGTCAACGCGTCGCGATACTTGGGTCGCGCCCTGTGGCGGCGATGGAGCGGATACCACCGCAGAAGCCGTGTCGAGAGCAAGATGAACTGTGTGAAACTTCTTGGCCAGTCACTCATGGCACGCGACTTTGACAGACAAGTCGCGGAAGTCCAAATCCGCGGCGCCGCGCTCAATCGCTACACCGCTCCGGGCATACCAGTCACAGAGCCCGTAAGACAAGCCCGTCCGGGAAAGGGTAAGCCTGCCCATCAACGGATTTGCGCAACAAAGCCGCAGTGCGCAGCAAATGGCACTGACTTTTGCAGGTTCCTATATTGTTCTGATTTTTGGCCGCTTTTACACGTTCGGCCCTCTCAGGCCTATCTGGCTCATAGCGACAGGCTAGGGCGGCGGGTGCGCCCAAGACGGCAACTTGGATTGGTATTGCGATGAAAAAACCGACCTCTGTGACATGGCTGGATCATTGCCTGCCTGGCACTCGCGCAGCGCTGACGGACGCGGGCAAAGCCGATACTATAGTAAGGACGAGATGGTGCACCAGATCAGGGATCTGGCGACCGAGTTGTTTTTTATTCAGTCGGGAACGGTGCGGTTCGGCGCAGTCGACCATGAAGGCAAAGAGCTGATCGCACGGGATTTGGACAGCGACCATTGGTTCATGTTCCGCTGAAGGAAGTGGAGGCAAGGCGATGACGCTATTTAGAGGCTTGTTCACAAGGTGGTGTCTGATTTGATTGCTCACGGCCATCATATTGTATCGAACCTGTTTGTAGGTGTGTTCCGGGAAATTGTGCAGTTGCGGCATCTGGTCGCCTTGTCCTGTACGCGATGAGATGCCGGCCTTGTTTCAACAGGCGGACCATTCTGAAAATGGTGATTTCCGTCTGCTTCGGCAGCGGAAAATTGCTCATCTTAGCGTTGTGTAAATTTCACAAAACTGCCGCTTGACGGATGTTAACTATCCTGTAAGTTGCATGAAAACACGTGAAGGGCGAAGGAAACTTCACAACTAAACCTATTGAAATACTGCCAAAGGCTCCGTCACGTCATGAAAATAATTCTGTTCGCACCGCCAAAAATCATTCTACAGCATAGTGTTACTGAATGGGTTGATGCAATCGGCCCGAACAGTGTGATCTTGACCTGTGCCAGTGCCAAGGACGCGCTGATGCGCCGCTTCTCTGATGGGCTGGATATTCGCTTCTTTCAAAATTTCAATGACAGCCCTGAGGTTGAGTTGGCAGCGATTGATATCGCGCAGTCGCTGTCACAGCCCTTGTGTGTGGCGCTCGCGGAGATTGATGTGCTGCGGGCGGCGCGGGTGAATGACTACCTTGGACTGTCTGCAAATGCTGCGGTGCAGCTAGAAATGTACCGCGACAAATACGCAATGAAGGCACGGGCCCAAGAGGCGGGGCTGCCGGTTAGCGAGATGGCGGTGGTCCGCAGCGCGATGGACATTCGCCGCTTTATCGACAGGTTGGGATATCCTGTGGTGTTAAAGCCGCGGGACGGGCGCGGCTCCAACGGTGTCTGTGTGATCCGGGGTGATGCGGATTTGGCGGCCTGGCTGAAGACGCAGGACAGTTCCACCTTTTACAACACCATGATCGAACGGTTCGTTGCCGGAGATCATTATATCGTCAACGGGCTCTATGTGGCGGGACGGCCAATTATGATCTCGCCAGTTCGGGTGCTGACCTCTGCACTGGATTTTCTCGGCGGACGGTCACATGATCTGCATATGCTGGAGCCGACAACGCCTTTGCGTGACCGGCTGGTGGCCTACTCCCGCCGTCTGGTCGAGGAGGTGATGCCGTCGCCGCCAACCTTGCTGTTTCACCTTGAGGTGTTTGTTAGCCCGGATGGAACCATCATTCTGGGAGAGATCGCCTCGCGGCTGGGGGGCGTGTTCTTCAATCAGGAAATGACCGAGGCCTGGGGGATCGATCCGCGCATGACCTTCCTGCGGGCGATGCAGGACCCAGAGTTTGAGCGAGCACCGGAGCCACAGATGATGGTGGAGCCGGTGCGGCTGGTTGGTCAGCTTTGTGTGCCGCCCCGCGAGGGCGTTTTGCAGAGCGTGCCAGAGAGTTGCCCGTTTGACTTTGTGCGGGCCTATCGGATGAGCGGCGTGGCCGGGAGACAGTATGGTCAGATGGCTTTTACCAATGCGGAAATCCTGAACGCCATTGTGGAAGGGCATAGCGAGGCTGAATTGCGCGCCCGTCTGCGCCAGCTGGAGGATTGGTTCCACACCGCCTGCCAATGGGAAACCAGCGCCGCGGCCTGACCGGTGGACCCATAAGAAAACCCAAGGCTCCAATAAGGATGTACTCCATGAAGATCGCAGTTCTTGGCGCGGGCTATGCCGGTGTCTCTGTCCTGGAAAATCTGGTCGCCACTCTGCCTGATCTGTCGGTGCTCTCGGTGGATGTTTTTGACAAGAGCCGTAGCTTCGGGCCCGGCGTGGCCTATCAGGAAGATGCGGAGACCAATCTTCTCAACCGGCCTCTGAAGCTGATGTATCTGTCGCGCCGCAATGATTTCCGCGACTGGCTGGTGCAGATTGGCGCACGGGAGGCCGCAGCGGATGAGGACGGATTCTTGCAGCGCGCGCTGTTTGGGCGGTTCCTGCAAAACCGGTTTGATGAACTGTGCGGCGCCGTGCGCGCTGCGGGTGGGCGGATCCGTATCATCGGGACCGAGGTGGAGGCGATCGCCCCCAGTCGCCGTCCCGACGCGCTTTATCAGCTGTCCTGGGATAGCAGCGGATCTGATTATGACATGGTCTACCTGTGCCTTGGCACCAATCTGGAAGCCGATCCCTACGGGTTGAACGGCACGCCGGGCTATTTCCGTTCGCCTTATCCGGCGGCACGCCTTCAGGCATTGCAGCACCTGCGGGTGGGCATTCTGGGCTGTCGTCTAACCGCCTATGATGTGGCGCTTGGGGTGAATGGGCGTCAGATGCTGATGACCTCGCGCCGGGCGGGACTGCCCAAGGCGGTTACCGCCTATCGTCCGGTGACACTGCGCCACCTGACGGCGGACGGGTTGACGGCCTTGCGGGATGGCTGCGAGGACGGGCGTGTGTCGCTCTCGGCGGTGATGGATCTGTTTGAATCCGAGATGCAGCATCAGGGGGTTGATGTCAGTTTTGCTGAGTTGCTGCGCGGCGTCGACAGTGCCGACAACGATCTGGTGTCGAGCATTCTGGCCGAGACAAACATGCTGATCCCGCAGCTTTGGGCCAGTCTGAGTGACCGCGCGAAGGCGACGTTCCTGCGCCATTTTCATCGGCTCTGGTCGAATATGCGGGTGCCGATCTCGCGCACCAATGCGGACCGGATTGCGGATTTGCAGGCCAGCGGCGCGCTGAGCCACCGCAGTGGTCTGCGCGATGTCACCTTCCGCAATGGCTGTTATCGCATGGCATTTGCCGATGGCACCGTCGAGGTGGACGCAGTGATCAATGCAACAGGGCTGCAACGGGGGCTGGACGAGGCGAATCCGCTGATCCGAAGCCTGCTGGAGCAAGGGTTTGCCGAACGGGATGCAACCGGCGGCATCAAGGTGCAGTTGAAGGACTGTCGGGTCACCACCCGCGACGGGCGTCCGTCGCCTGGATTGTTTGCACTGGGCCAATTGACCTGCGGAACCTTCTACATGGTCAACAATATTGACGTGATCCACCATCAGGCTCGGATTGCCACCCGCTCTGCGCTGTCCCCGGCTGTACCCTTACGGAGCGTGGGCTGATGCTTCGGAATTTTACGATCACTTTGCTGCTGGCCTGTGCCGGGTCAATCCTCGGCTATCTAAGCGGACTGCCATTGGGGCAGCTCCTTGGGGCGGCGGCGTTGGTACTGATTGCCTGTCGAATGGGCTTGGCGCTGGCCACACCGCCTGCGGCGATCGTAGTGATCCAGCTTATTCTGGGGGCCAGCGTCGGGGCGTTGCTTAATGCTGAGATGCTGCATGGGATGGCAGATCTGACGATCCTTGCGGGCTTGCTGATCTGCATGTCTGCGCAGCTGGTTGCCGGTTTTACATGGCTTTACCGGGTGGAGAAATGGACCCGCGCCGAGAGCCTCTTGGGGGCGGTGCCTGGCGCCATGGCGGCGGTGATGACCCTGACCGGCGAGGAAGGTAAGACATCGGCCAAGATGGTCTTTGCCCATATGGTGCGGATGATTGCACTGCTGGTTGCGGTGTTCCTGATTGCCGGTCCACAGGAGAGTTCGCAGGAAGTTGCCGCGCTGCCCGATGGGCCGGACGGCCGCGCCCTATGGGTTGGATATGTCGCCTTCCTACTGCTGGCGACCGGGGCCTATGTCGCGGGGCGCGTGCTGGAGAGGTTTGCCATGCCGGCACCCTATATGGTGACTGGGTTGATCCTCGCGGCGGGGGTGAACCTCTGGCTGGGCAGTGATCCGATTGTGGTGCCAGAGCCGCTGGTGCTGTTTGCCATGGCGCTGCTTGGCGGGCTGATCGGCATCCGGCTGAAGGATATCACCCGTCAGGATATCGCGAGCTACTTGCGGGCGGCGCTGATTGTTACCTCGATCACCTTTGGCATCACCGTGGTCATGGCGTTTGGCTTCAGCCTGCTGACCGGCCAACCGTTTCTGGTGCTGTTCATGTCCTGGGTGCCCGGCGGGGTAGAGGTCATGGTGGCAACCGCGCTGGCACTGGGGCTGGAACCTGCTTTTGTGATGCTGAACCATGTGTTGCGGATGTCGGTGCTGCATATCGCGCCGATGTTTATGAGCCGCGACTTCTTCCGGCCCGAACCACAGGATACTCAAACAACCAAACATGAGGGGGGCCGTCATGTCTGAGCCTAAGCGCAATATCCTGATGATTGGCGGGCGTGACCACACCTTTGTCCGCATCGGTGACATGGGGCTGCGGTACAGCGCGCTTCAGATCCGCGCCCATCTGACCGATCACCTGCTGGATCATGCCGAAACCGTCGTGGTGACGGATTATGAGGATATCGACAGCAGCGTGGCGCTGGCGCAGGCCCTGCATCGCAAGACGCCGTTTGATGCAGTGTTTTCCTTTGCCGAATATGGTTTTCTGACCGCCGCGCATATCGCTGAGGTGCTGAATCTGCCCAGCAATTGTCAGGTATCGACGGTGCAGCTGACCCGCAACAAGCGGCTGATGCGAGAGGCGCTACGCGCAAGCGGTATTAAGGATGTGCCCTTCGCCCGGGTGCGCTCTGCGGCGGAGATTGCCGATTTCGTGGCCCACCACGGCGAGTGTATTATCAAACCGGCAGAGGGCGGCGGCAGTGAGGGCGTCTATCTCGTCGATGCCACCACGGATATCAGCAGGGCGCTTGCCCATGCCGTGCAGGTGGGCCGCGACGAGCTGATCGCCGAGGCCTTCATACCCGGCCCGGAGTATAGCGTCGAAACCATGTCGGTCGAGGGTGCGCACCGCATTCTGGCCGTCACCGAAAAAACCACAAGCGGAGCGCCATACTTCATTGAAAGCGGCCACGTCCAGCCGGCTGCCTTGAGTGCGGATGACGCCGCTCGCATTGGGGAGCGGGTCCGCGTATTGCTGGATGCTGTCGGCTACCGGACCGGGCCCGCCCATACGGAGGTCAAGCTGAACGACGGGGCGGTCCATGTGATCGAGACCCAGACCCGCAATGGCGGCGACCAGATCTGGGAGCTAACCCTGGAGACCACCGGCGCGGATGTTTTTAAGGAAACTTTTGCCGCAGTTCTCGGGCTGGACTACAGCGCGCCACCCCCCGCCGCGCGGGCGATGGCGATCCGCTATATGTTGGCGCAGGACCGGGTGCTGGACGCCATCACCGGGCTGGATTGCGCTGCCCGCGCCGAGGGCGTGGCGCGTGTACAGTCGTCGGCCAAACCGGGCACGCGGTATGACGCGGTGCTGTCGGCCGCGTCGCGGGTGGCCTATGTTCTGGCACGCGGCGACAGCCGGGAACAGGCGCTGGCCCATGCCGAAGCAGCCGTTGCCCAGATTGAACTGAGGTGATCCGGCAGCATCGCGCAGCACGCCCCCTTCTAATTTCATCCCTTATCCCTGATCCATGACAAGGAGCCAGACCATGGCCATTGCCATTCACGACCCGACTCTGCGCGACGGTAACCACGCCATTGCCCACACGCTCAGTCTTGATGATATCGCTGCCTATTGCCGGACCGTTGATGACTGCGGGCTGGATGTGGTTGAGGTTGGACATGGCAACGGACTGGGGGCGTCCTCCCTGCAGCTGGGGATGGCGCGCCATGCGGATCACGAGATGCTAGAGACCGCCCGCGCGAATCTGACCCACACTAAACTGGGTATTCACGCGATTCCGGGTTTTGCCAAGATCTCTGACATCAAGGCCGCAATTGATATTGGTGTCGATGTGTTTCGCATTGCCTCACATTGCACTGAGGGCGATCTGACTCAAAGCTATATCGAATACGCCCGCAGTCAGGACAAATGTGTGCAGGGCGTGCTGATGATGACCCATATGGCGCCGGCGGAGGTGCTGCTAGCGCAGGCGCAGCGGCAGGTCTCCTATGGCGCAAACGCCATTGTCCTGATGGATTCCGCAGGCAATTACGACCCGCGCGACACAAGCGAGAAGATTGGCCTGCTGGCCGCTGAACTGGAGGTGCCGGTTGGGTTCCATGCCCACAACAATCTGGGCCTTGCGATTGCCAATTCCGTTGCTGCCGCCGAAGCGGGCGCAACCATATTGGATGGCACCATGCGTGGGTTTGGGGCCGGTGCCGGCAATACCCAGCTGGAGGTGCTCTGCGCGGTGTTGGAACGCTACGGGTTTGAGATCAGCACCGATGTTTTTGCGCTCTGTGAGGCGGTGGAGGCACTGCTGGAGCTGCCGCCGGTGCAGCGACGCACGATTGTGGGAACCTCCAATCTGATCAGCGGCATCTATGGCGTCTGCGCCGGGTTTGAGAAACATGTGACCCGCGCCGCACAGGATTTTGGTGTCGCGCCCCGTTTCATCTACGAGGAATTGTCGCGCTGCAACGCCGTTGCGGGGCAAGAGGATCTGATCATCTCGACTGCGGCGCGCCTGTCCAAATCTACGCCGCAACCATCGACGCAACCGCGTGAAGGAGTGACGACATGACCCTGAGAACCGCCATTATCGGCAGCGGAAATATCGGCTGTGACGTGTTGTGCAAGGTGCAGCGCTCAGCTCTGCTGGATTGCACATTGTTTGCAGGGCGCAATGCGGCCTCGCCGGGGTTGGCATTGGCCCGCACACGGGGCGTTCCGGTGACGGATCGCGGCGCCGAGGGGCTGTTTGCTGCGCTCGACACCTTTGATCTGGTGTTTGACGCTACATCCTCGGCCGCGCATCAGGCTCATGCGCCGATGCTGGAAGCGGCGGGCAAGGTGGTGGTCAATCTGACCCCGGCCCCCAATGGCGCGCTCTGCGTGCCGTCGCTGAATGGCGATGATCTGCTGACGGCCCGCAATATCAACATGATCACATGCGGCGGTCAGGCCTCAATCCCGATCGCGCAGGCGATGACAGAGGCCAACCCGGATATCCATTACGTTGAGGTGGTCTCGTCAATCAGCGCTGAAAGCGCGGGACCGGCAACACGGTTGAACCTCAATCACTATATCGAAACCACTGAAAGCGCGCTGAGGCAGTTCACCGGCTGCTCCAACGTCAAAGCGATCTTGAATATCAACCCGGCCAAGCCGAACGTGTATATGCAAACCGCGATATCGGCGCTGGCGGCGCAGCATGATCTGGCAGCGACTGAGGCAGCCATCGCCAAAGCGGTGACACAGCTGCGGGCGGCTGTGCCAGGCTATGACGTGATTGTCGAGCCGCATGTCACCGGCGACCGGCTGTTCACGATGGTGCGGGTGACCGGCGCCGGTGATTACCTGGATCCGTCAGCTGGTAATCTGGACATTATCACAGCTGCGGCCACAAGGATGGCCGAAGCGATCGCCCGTGGTCGGGGCAAGCGAAAGGCTCCTCCGGCGGAGGCATTGCCGATGGAGAGTGTGGCGTGATGTATTACCTGGAGAGCCGCCCGGATGTTCCCGTCCGCATGGTTGAGGGAGGGCGTGATGCCTGACCTCGCCACGGCACATCGCAACACTCCGTTCTGTCCTATCTTGGAGCTGGCGGGCCGCATCCAGTCGCGGGACAAGCCGGTAGTGGATTTCTCTATCGGGGTGCCAAATTTCACGCCGCCGCAGCGGGTCTATGACGCCGCCATTGCTGCTATCCATGCGGATCAGTGCCGCTATGGTCCCAGCCGCGGGGAGGCGGGGCTGATCGCCGCCTATCTGCACTATTTGGCGCAGTTGGGACAGGATCACTTTGGCCCGGTGAACATTGCCGTGGGGCAGGGGGGCAAACATCTGCTCTATTCGCTGTTTCAGGTGCTATTTGAACCCGGTGATACCGTGGTCATTCCCGCGCCCTGCTGGCCGACCTATTTTGACATCGCAAGACTGAGCGGGGTTGCAGTGCGCACCCCTTACTGTGGGTTGCATCAGGGTTACAAACTGGACCCGGCGACGCTGGAGGCGGCGCTGAGGGGGCGGGTTGTGGCGCTCGTGTTGAACAACCCATCTAACCCCACTGGTGCGCTCTATAGCCAGGCGGAGCTGGCGGCCCTGGCCGATGTACTGCGCCGCCACGATGTCTGGATCATCAGCGACGATGTTTACCAGCGGTTTGTCTACACGGATGAGCCCTGTCCGCATCTGCTGGATGTTGCCCCGGATCTGGCTTCCCGGATCATCAAGGTGGACAGCATTTCAAAGCTTTACGGGATGCCGGGGTGGCGTGCCGGGTTGTTGGCTGCGCCGCCTGAGGTGGCAGAGGCTGTAACGGTGCTGAACAGCAATTCAATTTCCAACATGCCGCCCATGGTTGCCGCCGCGGCAGCCGCGGCACTTGGCGGCGATCAGGGCTTTTCGCAGCAGATGACGCACGGCTATCAGGCCCGGCGGGACATCCTGTTGACCGCCTTTGACAGTGCGCCGCAGATCCGCTGCGCCCGCCCCGGCGGTGCGTTTTACCTGTTTCCTGACATTTCACGGGTGTTCGGGTCCATGCACGGCAAGCAAATGATCAGCACGGATGAGGATCTTTGCAATCTGCTGCTGGAAGATTACGGCGTCGCGGCTGTGCCTGGGCGTCACTTCGGAGCGCCGGACAATATCCGCCTGTCCTATGCGATTGATGCGGATCAAGTCAAAACGGGCGCGCGTCAGATTTTGCGGTGTCTGGCAGAGCTGGAAGAAAAGCCAAGAACCACACGGCAGACCCAACCTGGATCAGAGGCACGGGTGCCAGTGATGGAGGTGGTTTCCTGACAGATCTGCGATGGGCAGGCTTCCTGCCCGTCGCCCAGATCGGTTGTCCTATTCTAGTCACGTTAGGCCAGTTGTGTCGGTCCTGAAGCAGCCGGGCGTTGGTACTATGGACCCAGCTCAAGACACGGTGATCGCCTGCCAGACCAATAGCGACCATCTCGGCTTCGAACACCTGAATTGGGCGCTCTCGGGTGCTGCCTTCGAATTTACAGTAATATAGCGGCGCACGGCGTTTCTGGATCAGATCCTGGATGTCAGGAGGCGCGGTTTATGTGCGTTCCGCAGTCGCTTAGCCAGCCACCAACAGCGGTCTGAATGTTGGCCGCCGCCGTGTGGGCCGCTGCACGCACCACACCGGCTTCTATACTCCGCGCTGCCTCCGGTTGGAGACCTGAGGCCTCTTCCCACTGACGCCAGCTACATCGCTCGGGTTTCGACTTGGGTGGTTTCCGACTGACGGAACCGGCGAGGGCGCATGGTTTCCGGGGCAACCCCGCGAAAGGCGCTGCGGCGAATGACATCCGGCGAATGGCCATAGGTCTCGCGGATATGCTGGCTAAGGCTCTGATAGCTGCCAAATCCGGTGGCGACCGCGACTTGACGTATCGGAATATCGGTCTGGGTCAGCAGCTGATGGGCGCGCTCCACCCGTAGCGCGCGATAAACACTGAGCGGTGAGCGGTCGAAATGGCGGGTAAAGCGGCGTTGCAGGCAGCGGGTGGAGACATTGAGCGCTGCGGCCAGTTCGGCAACCGACAGGGGCACTTCGATATGATCCTGCATCACCGCCAGCGATTGCGAAATCAGCTGATCACCAGCGGATTTCTGTTCCAGATTGAGCGCAATGCGGCTCTTGATGGGGCGTTTGCCGGTATCAAGGCCAAGGTAATGCGCCATTCCGTCGGCGGCAAGACGTCCGCAATCAGTAGCGATGATGTCCAGTAACATCCGTGGAATCGCAAATCCGCTGATCGCGGAATGAACTGAACCGGAGATGGCGGTCGCCGCACCATTTTTATCCTGTCGCAGGCTGCATTCGCCCGCTGAGGCCAGGAAATTCGGATGGATCGCCAGATCATGATCCTGACCACGCGCCAGCGCATCTAGCAAAAACACAGCCCCCCCAACAAAGGCGCTGCGATCGGCAAGCCGCATCACCTGATTGACGCGGGCGCGTTCTTTGGCATCCAGCTGCCAGCGGGTGTGAATGTCGCCGAGAAAAATGACCAATCTACGGGGCCGGGCAACCGCAGAGTCGCAGGACAACATGTCCAGCCCGCAGACGCGCACTCTATACTGCACCTCATCCAAAAGATCGTTTGCGGCCTGAAACAGGTCGGTGACAATCTGTGCGCTTGACCGGGGTGCGCCTTCGGGCAGGATCACGTCGATATGGCGCAGCTGGCGGCCTTGGGCGAGAGCAAAGCCGGTGTCGCTGTAGCGGGGAGAATACTGGGTCATCTGTCTGCCTCTCGTACGGTGGTGACGTGGATGGGTCCGGGCAGGGGCGCCGCCGACGGATCGGCGACGCCTCATGTTTTAGGGAGCAGGGGTTATTCTGCGTCCTCTGCGTAATCCTCCATCGGAGGGCAGGTGCAGATCAGGTTGCGATCGCCATAGGCGTTGTCGACGCGGTTCACCGCCGGCCAGTATTTATCAACACCAAGGTTACCCGGAGGGAAGCAGGCCTGCTCGCGCGAATAGGGGCGATCCCACTCACCGACCAGATCGCGCACAGTGTGCGGTGCGTGCTTCAGCGGGTTGTTTTCGGCATCAATCTTACCGTCGATGATATCCTGTGCTTCCGAACGGATGGACAGCATAGCCTCGCAGAAGCGGTCCAGCTCGTCCTTGGGTTCGGATTCCGTCGGCTCCACCATCAGGGTGCCTGCGACCGGCCAGGACATGGTCGGTGCGTGGAACCCGCTGTCGATCAGACGCTTGGCCACATCGTCCACGCTGACTCCGGCCTCGGTGTCGAGGGGGCGGGTGTCCAGAATGCACTCATGCGCAACCCGGCCTGTGGTCGAGGTGTAGAGGATCGGATAAGCATCCTTCAGGCGCGCTGCGATATAGTTGGCGTTGAGAATTGCCACCTTGGTTGCCTGAGTCAGGCCTCCGCCACCCATCAGCAGGATATAAGCCCAGCTGACCGGTAGGATCGAGGGCGAACCGAACGGCGCCGCCGACACCGGACCCACGGCGGTGCCGTATTCCGGGTGACCTGGCAGGTGCTCTATCAGATGCGCCTTGACGCCAATCGGACCCATGCCGGGGCCACCACCACCATGCGGAATGCAGAAGGTCTTGTGCAGGTTCAGGTGGCTGACGTCACCGCCAATGTCACCCGGACGAGACAGACCCACCATTGCGTTCATGTTGGCGCCGTCGATGTACACCTGACCGCCGTGATCATGGGTGATCTGGCAGACCTCTTGCACGGTTTCTTCAAACACGCCGTGGGTAGAGGGGTAGGTGATCATGCAGCCCGCAAGATGGTCAGAATGCTTCTCTGCCTTTTCGCGGAAATCTGCGACATCAATGTTGCCATCTTCGTCAGCTTTGATCGGAACCACTTTCCAGCCAACCATCTGTGCGGAGGCAGGATTGGTGCCGTGGGCCGACGTGGGGATCAGGCAGACATTGCGATGCGCCTGGCCACGCGATGCGTGGTAGCCGCGAATGGTCAAAAGGCCTGCGTATTCACCCTGCGCACCAGAGTTCGGCTGCTGGGAAATCGCGTCATAGCCGGTGATCTGGCACAGCTTGTCGTTCAGATCGTCGATCATCTGGTGGTAACCCTGCGCCTGATCTTCGGGAACGAAGGGGTGCAGGTTACTGAATTCCGGCCAGGTGACCGGGATCATTTCGATGGTCGCGTTCAGCTTCATGGTGCAGGAGCCAAGCGGGATCATCGCGCGGTCCAGCGCCAGATCGCGGTCGGCCAGACGGCGCATGTAGCGGGTGATCTCTGCTTCGGCCCGGTTCTTGTGGAAGATCGGGTGCGTGAGATACGCGCTGTCGCGCAGCATGGCTTCGGGCAGACGGTACTGCTTGTTGGAGCTGTCGTCCTTGCGTTCGATGCCAAAAGCACCCCAGACGGCCTCGATGGTTTCGGGGCGGGTCTGTTCGTCCAGCGAGATACCAACCTTGGTTTCGCCGACGCGGCGCAGGTTGATGCCCCGCTGCACAGCGGCTTCCATGACGGTTTTTTGCAGGTGACCAACTTCGACGGTGATGGTGTCAAAAAAGACTTCCGGCTCAACCTTGAACCCGGCCTCTTCCAGACCAGCCGCCAGACGCGCAGTCTTGCGGTGGACGGACTGGGCAATCGCCTTGATGCCATCGGGGCCGTGGTAGACGGCATACATCGATGCGATCACCGCCAGCAGCGCCTGTGCAGTACAGACGTTGGAGTTGGCTTTTTCGCGGCGGATGTGCTGTTCGCGTGTTTGCAACGACAGGCGATAGGCCTTGTTGCCACGCGCGTCGATGGACACACCAATGATCCGGCCGGGCATGGAGCGTTTCAGCTTGTCGCTGGTCGCCATATAAGCCGCGTGCGGGCCGCCGTAGCCCATGGGAACGCCAAATCGCTGGGTGGAGCCGATGGCGATATCTGCGCCCATTTCACCGGGGGGTTTCAGCAGCGCCAGCGACAGGATGTCGGCGGCCACAACTGCGATGCCCTTGTGTTCGTGCAGGGCGGCGATCTGGTCGCTGAAGTCGGTGACGTGACCATGGGTGCCGGGATACTGGAAGATCGCGCCAAAGACGGCGCCCGCGTCCAGCTCTGCCGGTTCGGCAACCACAACATCGATGCCCAGAGGCTCGGCGCGGGTCTTGATCACGGCGACGGTTTGCGGGTGGCAGTTCTTGTCCACGAAGAAGGCCGCGTTATTCGCCTTGGAGCGCGACCCACGATGGGCCATCGCCATGGCTTCGGCGGCGGCAGTGGCTTCGTCGAGCAGCGAGGCATTGGCCACCGGCAGGCCGGTCAGATCGCTGACCATGGTCTGGAAGTTCAACAGCGCCTCAAGACGGCCCTGCGAAATCTCGGGCTGGTAGGGCGTGTAAGCCGTGTACCAGGCGGGGTTTTCCAGAATATTGCGCAGGATCGGCGCGGGCGTGGTGGTGCCGTGGTAGCCCTGGCCGATCAGGGAGGTCAGGACCTTGTTCTTGCCCGCGATCTCTTTCATGTGGAAGAGCGCATCGCGTTCGGTCATCGCCGAACCCCAGTCCAGCGCCTCTTTCTGGCGGATGGCAGGCGGCACGGTGGCGTCGATCAGCTCATCGAGGGTGTTGAAGCCGATCACCTTCAGCATATCAGCCATTTCACGCGGGCTTGGCCCGATGTGGCGGCGATTGGCAAAGTCGTAGGCTTCGTAATCAGTCAGTTTGAAGGCCATGGGAATGTCCTAATTCGTGGTGGTCCCGCCGGACCATACCGGCGGGTAATCAAGGGAGGGATCGGGCCAGCACGACAGCCGGCCCGGCCCATCAGCAGGATCAGCCGATCAGGGCCTTGTAGCCGTCCAGATCCATCAGATCTTCCAGCTGGGCGCTGTCGGAGAGCTTGATCTTGTAGATCCAGGCCGCGCCTTCGGGGTCTTCGTTCAGGGCGCTGGGGTTGTCGGCCAGATCTTCGTTCACGGCGGTGATTTCACCATCCAGAGGCGCGTAGATTTCCGACGCCGCTTTCACCGATTCAATGACGCCGATCTCGCCGCCTTTTTCGAATTCTTCACCGCTGTCCTGCTGCTCGACAAAGACAACTTCGCCCAGCTGATCAGCCGCGTGTTTGGTGATGCCGAGCGTGGCGGTGTCGCCCTCGACGGTGATCCATTCGTGATCTTCGGAATAATAGGTGGTCATCTCGGGTACTCCTGGAGCTTAGCGTTTGTAGTTCTGGGTGACGAATGGCAGGGCGACGATTTCTGCGTCATGGGCCTTGCCACGAATGATCAGTTTGACCTGTTCGCCGGTTTTGCCGTGCGGGGCAGCGACATAGCCCATGGCGACCGGGCCGCCGACGGTGGGTCCAAAACAACCGGAGGTGATTTCACCAATGGTGTTGCCTTCGGCGCATTGGATCTCAACGTGCTGACGGGCAGGGGCGCGACCGGAGGGTTTGATCCCGACCAGTTTCTTGGCGGCACCGTCGGCCAGCTCTTTCTGGATACGGTCAGCACCGGGGAAACCGCCCTCTTCCTTGCGGCGTTTCTGGATCGCCCAGGCCAGCGAGGCCTCAATCGGAGAGGTGGACTGGTCAATGTCGTTACCATAGAGGCAGAGACCCGCTTCCAGACGCAGGGAGTCACGCGCGCCCAGACCAGCCGGCTCGCAGTCATCATGCGCGAGGAACAGTTTGGTGATGCGTTCGGCGTCTGCATCGGGGATGGAAATCTCATAGCCGTCTTCGCCGGTGTAGCCGAGGCGCGACAGGCGGCATTCCACACCGTCGATATCGGCGACGATGGTTTCCATGAATTTCATCTCACGGGCAGCGGGGCACAGATCGCCCACTACATTTTCAGCGGCGGGGCCCTGAACAGCCACCAGCGCGCGGTCGAAGATCTCGGTCACTTCAACGCCGTCGAGATGCGCCTTCATGTGGGGGATGTCCTGATGACGCAGGGCCGCGTTCACCACCACGAAATAATGGTCGCCCGCGTTGGAGACGATGAGGTCATCCATGATGCCGCCGTCTTCATTGGTAAAGAAACCATAGCGCGCCTTGCCTTCCTTGAGGGTGGCATAGGCCTGCGGGCAGATCGCTTCCAGTTTCTCGCCGACGTTGTCGCCGCGCAGGATCACCTGACCCATGTGGCTGACATCGAACAGCGCAGCTTTCTCGCGGCACTGCTTGTGCTCTCCCATGATGCCCATGGGATATTGAACCGGCATTTCCCAGCCGGCAAAGTCGACCATCTTGCCGCCGAGGGCGACATGCAGGTCATAGAGCGGAGTACGTTTCGGCGCGTCGGTCATAGCGTCTTGCCCTTGAATTGGAGTGTGAAAGGAACCGGGGCGCGACGCCTGCCGCGCCCCGATGTAGATTGATTTTGGTTATTCTGCCGCGCCTTTGCTCGGCTCTTCAGTCTGCCCGTTGGAGGCAAAAAACTCCTTGGTCACCTTGAAGACAACCGGGCTCAGCAGGGCGAGAGCGATCAGGTTCGGGATCGCCATCATGGCGTTCAGCGTGTCTGCCAGCAGCCAGATGAAGCCAAGATCAGCGGTCGCACCGAAGTAGATCGCCACGATCCACAACACACGGTAGCCGATCAGCACCTTGGCGCCCAGCAGGTAGCCGACGCATTTCTCGCCATAGTAGGACCAGCCCAGAATGGTGGTAAAGGCAAAGATCGACAGCGCGATGGCAATCACATAGCCGCCAAAGCCGGGCAGGGAGGTTTCAAACGCCAGCGAGGTCAGCGCAGCACCACTTTCGCCCGATGTCCAGGCGCCGGAGGCGATGATGGCCAGACCGGTGATGGAGCAGACGATGATGGTGTCGATGAACGTGCCCAGCATCGCGATCAGACCCTGGTTTACCGGACCTTTGGTCTCAGCTGCGGCATGCGCAATCGGAGCGGAGCCCAGACCAGCTTCGTTCGAGAACACGCCACGCGCCACACCAAAGCGGATCGCGGCCCAGACAGCGGCACCGGCAAAGCCACCTTCAGCAGCGGAAGGGGTGAAGGCATAGGTGAAAACCAGACCCAAGGCGTTGCCCAGTTGGTCGGCGTTGATGATCAGCACCAGCAGACCGATGGTGATATAGCTGACGGCCATGAAAGGCACCAGCTTACCGGCCACCGCACCAATGCGGGTGATGCCGCCGAGGATGACGGCACCGGTCAGCGCCATCAGCACGATACCGGTGATGGACGGGTTGAAACCAAAGTTGGTTTCCAGCACCTGCGCCACACCGTTGGCCTGCACACCGTTGCCGATCCCAAAGGCGGCAATTGCACCGAACAGGGCAAAGGCAAAGCCCAGCCAAGCCCATTTCTGGCCAAGACCATTTTTGATGTAATACATCGGGCCGCCGACATAGTTGCCCTGACCGTCCTGCTCGCGGTATTTCACCGCCAGCACGGCCTCAGAATATTTGGTGGCCATGCCCACGAGTGCGGTCATCCACATCCAGAACAGCGCGCCGGGACCGCCGAGGAACACGGCGGTTGCAACGCCGGCGATGTTGCCAGTGCCGATGGTGGCGGACAGCGCGGTCATCAGCGCGTTAAACGGGGTGATCTGACCGTCGCCATCGCCAGCTTCACGGCCTTTGAACAGCAGCGCAAAGCCGGTGCCAATGCGCAGGATCGGCATCAGCTTCAGCCCGATCTGCAAGAACAGACCGACGCCGAGAATGAGGACCAGCATCAGCGGGCCCCAGACGATCCCGTTGATATAGCCCACAATTGAATTCAGAACTTCCATATTTTTCCTCCCTTTAGGTGGTATTCTCTGGCCTTAGATTGCCTGTCCCAGCCTTTGCTGCGGTTCGCGACCGGTGACAAGTCGTTTTCTGGGTTCCGCCCCTCCTGCCGCGACCGACCAGCCGCGGGGCAGACCCCAAATGCGGGGATTTACGCTGTGCCGTCTCCCCCTGCATTGACGCTGGCGAGCTGCCGGTTCCGGGCTTCTTTCAGCGCTGCAAAATCTTCATCCGCGTGGAAGGATGAGCGGGTCAGAGGTGTCGCCGAGACACCAAGGAACCCTTTGCTTCGGGCCATCCGCTCAATCTGCTCGAACTCCTCAGGGGTGACGAAGCGATCAATCGGATGGTGTTTCGGGGTGGGCTGCAGATATTGACCCACGGTCAGGAAATCGACGTCGGCTGCGCGCAGATCATCCATCACCTGACGCAGATCTTCCAGTGTTTCGCCCATGCCAACCATCAGGCCGGATTTGGTGAACACCTGCGGATTGGCGCGTTTGGCATCATCCAGCAAGCGCAGCGAGCTGTAATAGCGCGCGCCGGGGCGAACACGGGGGTAGAGGTGCGGTACGGTTTCCAGATTGTGGTTGAACACATCCGGCGCGGCCTCAAACACGATCTCTGCGGCGTTGCCCTTGCCGAGGAAATCCGGGGTCAGCACCTCAATCGTGGTGCCGGGGGTCTGGTGGCGTACGGCGCGGATGGTCTGGGCGATATGTTCGGCGCCGCCGTCCTCCAGATCGTCGCGGTCAACGCTGGTGATCACCACATGGCGCAGCGCCAGTTTCTTCACGGCCTGTGCCACGCGGCCGGGTTCAAAGGCATCCAGCGCATCGGGGCGGCCGGTGGAGACATTGCAGAAGGAACAGCCGCGGGTGCAGACCTCGCCCATGATCATCATGGTGGCGTGGCGTTTGGACCAGCATTCGCCAATATTGGGGCAGGCGGCCTCTTCGCAGACGGTGGTCAGATTGTGGTCCCGCATCAGGCGGCGTGTTTCGAAATATTCCGCGCTCTCGATTTTCTTGCGGCGAATCCACTTCGGCTTGCGCGGGATCTCGCTATCGGCCTTTTTCGACTTTTCCGGGTGGCGGAGCCGCGGCATCGGGACGTTCATCTGGGGTACCTCCTCAGGGCGAGAGATCGGACAGCGATCAGGCGTGAATGGCCCGACCCATGGCATCAAGGCAGGCTTCCTTCACCGCTTCGGCCATCGCCGGATGCGCGTGGCAGGTGGCGGCTACTTCACCAACGGTGGCGCCTTTGGTCATCGCCAGCACCAGTTCGGCGATCAGATCACCGCCATGTGCGCCGCAGATATGGGCACCCAGGATCTGGCCCTCGGGCGTTGCCAGAACTTTGACCGCGCCGTCAGTTTCGCCCTGCGCACGGGCGCGGGAATTGGCCATGAAGGTGAACTTGCCGACGATGTAATCCGTTCCCGCGTCTTTCAGCGCCTCTTCGGTCTTGCCTACCGATGCCACCTCGGGATCCGTATAGACGATGCCGGGAACGGTGTTGTAATCCACATGTCCCGCCTGACCGGCAAGCATCTCGACACAGGCCACGCCGTCCTCCTCGGCCTTATGCGCCAGCATCGGGCCGGGCACACAATCACCAATCGCGTAAATGCCTTCGACAGATGTGGAGAAACGTTCATCCACCTCGACAAAGCCGCGCGCATTGACGGAAACACCCAGCGCCTCCAGCCCCAGACCTCGGATCACCGGGCGGCGCCCGATGGCGATCAGCACCTTATCGGCGACCAGCTGTTCTTCTTTGTCTTTGCCGACGCGGTCCAGCGTCAGGGTCAGGCCCTCGTCGCTGCGGTCGATGAACTTCAGCGCGCGGCCCAGCTGGAACTTCAGCCCCCGTTTGGACAGGGCGCGCTGTGCCAGTTTGGCGATTTCGCCGTCGATGCCCGGCAGGATCCGGTCGAGATATTCGACCACGGTGACCTTCGCACCAAGCCGCGACCAGACCTGACCCAGCTCCAGCCCGATGACACCGGCGCCGACCACCACCAGATGCTTGGGCACCTCTGGCAGGGTCAGCGCGCCGGTGCTGGAGACCACGTCGCCCTCGTCGATGTCGACACCCGGCAGCGGGGTGGGTTCGGAACCAGTGGCAATCAGGATATTCTTGGTCTCGTGGATCTCGTCACCGACCTTCACCTTGCCAACAGCAGGGATGCTGGCCCAGCCTTCGATCAGATCAACGCCGTTCTTCTTGAACAGGAAGGCGATGCCCTTGGTGAGATCGCCGACAATCTTGTCCTTGCGCGCCATCATCGCGTCCAGATCCAGCCGGGCGCCATCAATAGCAATCCCGTGACCGGCCAAATGCGACAGGCTTTCGTATTTACCGGAGGAGGAGAGCATCGCCTTGGAGGGGATGCAGCCCACATTAAGACAGGTGCCGCCCAGGGTTCCACGCCCTTCGACACAGGCAACCTTCAGACCAAGCTGAGCCGCGCGAATGGCTGCGACATAGCCGCCGGGGCCACCACCAATAACGATCAGGTCATATAGGCTCATAATCTGCCCTCCAGTTTGTCTGTCAGGGAACATATGTCCCTAACTCTCCCGCGAGTTTCCTTTAAGAAACTTTTCCACCATAAGCAACTATTGGTTTCACATAGAAACTTTGACCTAAGTTTGAGAGGGAGTTAAACATTGGGAAACTCAGGAGATTGCCCGCCAATGGAACCCATCAATCCGGAAGACGGCACCCCCGTGGCAGAGGTGGCCGAGGCCCCGGACGGCAATGCCCTGGGGAAAATGATTCGAGATTCACGTAAGGAAAAAGGCCTGACTCTGGAGGAGGCAGCCAAGGCTGCCAATATCGGCCGCTCCACCCTGTCGAAGATCGAGAACAATCAAACCCGCCCCAGTTTCGAGATCATCCGCCGCCTGATGCAGACGCTGGATCTGCAGACGCCGCAGCTCTTTGTGCAATCCGCCAAGAGCGATATCTCCGGTCGGCGCGACTACACCCGCAAGGGCAAAGGCGAGCATCAGGAAACCGAGACCTACGACCATGAGCTGCTCTGTACCGAGCTGACCAGCAAACGGATGCTGCCCTATTTCAGCCGGATCAAGGCGCGGGATGTGTCGGAGTTCGAAACCTGGATCCGCCACAGCGGCGAGGAATTCATGTTGGTGATCAGCGGGGAGCTGATCCTTTATACCGAACATTATCGCCCGCTGCCGATGAAGGCCGGCGATACGGTCTATTATGACAGCGGCATGGGCCACTGCTGTGTCTCGACCAGCGAAGACGATGCGCATGTCTTGTGGGTCTCGCTGGACTGACCTCGACCTGTTGCCACTGGATTTGGCCAATAGGGAGGGATTTTTGCGGGCGAATGTGGAATCCTACGCCAAGTATAAAGCTGCCGTTTATGATTTGCGCAGCCAATTGCGGCAAAGAGCCCATTGAGTACCATGGAACTTTGCACTGCATGTGCTCGCAGCGCGTATCTCACTGCAGCCGCGAAATTATTGAGGCTGCAACGCGGCTGGAAATCCGGTCATTGGGGACGACTGCAGAATTTGGTATTGCCAAGTTGTTGAGGTGAGCTTGTGAGGTATTGGCAGGTTCAGGTCGCCATTTGCGGCGATCGCGCGCCACAGCCAGTGCTTACTGCCACGGATCAGGATCACCGTCTGGTCCATGTGCCACTTGTCGTTCGGCGGCGGTCGATCACGGCGAATGCAATCTCCAAAGTGCTGACCGAAGTGATTTACCCACAGCCGAACTGCTTCGCGGATGACGATCACGCCCCTCGCAGCCAACAGATCTTCGACGTCAGCTGTGCTCAACGCAAAGCGATGGTAAGCCCAAACCGCGTAAGCGTTGATCTCGCGAGGACAGCAAAAACCCTTCAGGCGTGGCATGATCGTTGGGATGGTCACTAGCGCGACATAGCCGGATCACTCAGCCTGAACAACTTGGCAATACCGGTCAAACATGTGCCTGAGACCGCATAGAGAGCTGTCCTCTTCAATGGCCAACGGGGCGTTAGGTGCATGACCAAAGAAAAAGATGTTTGTGCCTATCTTTTTACGATGAGTTGTCGAAAAAATTAACCTCGACTACTGGAGTCTTGAATACCATGGTCAATTAGTTCCCTCCATAATGGCTGCCGAGATTTATAATGATTGATATTCAAGTCTTTGTTTTTGACCCTTCCGTAGAACAGTACCAGACATTGCTGCAAGACTTGCCCGAGCAAGCGAAAATTGTCCTGCTGGACAGCGATAAACCCGGTCTGGCCCAAATCGCGGATGCTCTACGCGATATGAGTGGCCTGTCTGCCCTGCATGTTGTCTCACATGGTGACGAGGGCAAACTGTTTATTGGGAATGAGGTTGTCACAAAAAGCGTCATTACAGATAATCCCGAGGTGATGGAGGTGCTGGGCGAAGCGCTCTATCCAACTGGCGACATCCTTCTCTATGGCTGCAAGGTCGCTGCGACAGCGCAGGGCGAGGCCTTTGTCACCGCTCTGGCAAAGGCGACCGGCGCCAATGTGGCCGCGTCGCAGACGTTGACGGGGGCGGCGGAACTGGGCGGCGACTGGACGCTTGGCCTGCAACGAGGTGCCGTGACGACACCAGTTGGTGTGTCGGCGACAGCGCAGGCCCAGTTTTCCGGGGTTCTGTCCACAGTTATTGACTATAGCGCCTACTCTAACGGTGGGGACAACAAGGCAGATTGGGCCGACGGCAGCGATGGTATAGCGGATTTTCCCGGCATCACGGTGACCCTGGACTATGGAGATGGGACCGAAGGGGCAAATACCTTCACCAATTTGAATATTCGCGGCGCGATGAACATGGCGGTAGGTGCCGTGCTCGGTGGCAATGTTGGTAATACAGACGGCACCTTCTTCAACAATGATAGCAATGGTTTCCAATTGTCTGGAGACGGCGACTTCAGCTTTGAGGGTTTTACGGTAATAGGCCGTGCTAACAGCCTCAGCGGTGACACGTTTACGATCCGCGGGTTCAACAGTTCCGGAACTGAGGTTGTCACAGACAGTCTCGATTGGGGAGCCAGCGGAGCGAATGTCACGGCAACTTACAATATCGGGTCCGGAAGCTGGGATAGCGATGCTGCATGGGCATCCGTCCGAACCGTGGTCGTTGACTATTCCAATGACCCCGATTTTCAGGAATTTGCAGTTGTGAGCATCACTGTCGATGCCGCCACGCCATCGAATGTTGTGCCTGCACTCGGCGGGACACCGGCAGATGATACAGCGACCGAGGATGTCGCAACGGCGATTGATCTCTCTGCCTATAATGTATCGGACGCGGATGGCGATATCATTACTCTGACCCTGGCTGTAGATCGCGGTACGATTGCCTCTACCGATGGCAATGGGGTCACTGGGGGCGTGACGGTTGCAAATTCCGGCACCGGTTCGATGACCCTTCAGGGCAGCGCCGCGACCCTGAACACCTATCTGAATGACACGACCAAAATTGAATTCACCACCAGCAGCAACGACACGACCACCGCGACGTTGACTGTTACGCCCAGTGATGGAAGCGCTACCGGCACTGCAGACACCATCAGCATCAATGTGACTTCGGTCAATGACGCACCGACACTGGTCGCAACCGGCGATAACCCCACATATGTAGAAGGCGCTACAGCGTCCGGTCTGTTCAACACGGTGACCGCCAGCACTGTCGAGATTGGCGAAGTGTTCACCGGATTGACCCTCACCGTTACCAACGTCAGCGATGGCGCGGCTGAGGTGCTGAATTTCGACGGCTCTCAGGTGACACTGACGCATGGGTTCTCTGCCACCACCGCGACCAATGGGTTGAGCGTGACAGTCTCTCTCAGCGGCACCACCGCGACTGTCAGCTTCTCTGGCGCGTCTCTTTCAGCGGCGGGTTTGCAGACATTGGTGGATGGCCTCTCCTATGAGAATACCTCTGACGATCCGACGACTAGCGCCAACCGAGTTGTCACGCTCACCGAGACGACAGACAGCGGCGGCACCGCAAATGGCGGCGACGATTCTGCGACGCTGTCCTTAACAAGCACAGTTTCCATCACCGCTGTAAACGACGCGCCGGGTCTGAGCAATCTGAGCGGTGACAATGCCACGCTGCTACCGGGCACCGTCGAAGATATCGACGCAGGCGGGAATACAACCCTGACGAATGCGGACTCAGGTGATTATGACGGTGGCTTCCTGCTGATCACCGATAACGGGGGCAACAATACAGCCAGCGGCGATTTCTCTGTGGATGGTACAACTGTTACATCGGACGCGGACGCCACAATTGCAGCCGGTGAAATCATCGCGGTCAACGGCGTGAGCATTGGTACGGTTCACGCGACTGACGACGGCCAAGGCGGCAATGATCTCAGGATAGATTTTGGGGCCAATGCCACCAACGCCACCATCCAGTCCTTGATCCAGAACCTGAGTTGGGGCGCTGCCGCGGGATCCGGTCAGCAGACCTTTACCATAACATTGAACGACAACGACGGCACCGCCAATGGCGGCGATCAGGATGTCTCCGTCGACTTTTCAATGTCCATTGGCAACAAACCTGTGATCGCCAATCTTTCTGGTGACACTGTTGCATTCGTTGAAAACGGTGGCAATGTTGCCTTGGATACAAACGCAGACATCACTGTCAGTGATGCAGATGGCGGCAATTTCAACAGCGGTTCGTTGACCGTCGCGTTTCAGAGCGGGCAAACCGCCCATGATCGCATTGTCATTGACACCAGCGCAAATGTTGCGCTGTCTGCCGGACAGACTGCTGGTTCAACGGTGACGGTGCAGGGGGTGATGATCGGAACGCTCGTTGCAGGGTCAACAGGTGGCGCGAGTGAAAACCTTGTGGTCGACCTTAACGCCAACGCGACCCCAGTACGGGTACAGGCCCTCATAACCGAGCTGTCATATAGCAACACCAGCGATGAACCAAATACAGCAAACCGAACGCTGGGTGTCACAATCGTGGATGATGTTGGCATCACTTCAGATACGGCGACCGTGACCGTAACCGTCGCCGCGACGGATGATGCACCCACGTTGACCGCAACCGGCACCGATCCGAATTTTATCGAAGGCGGCGCTGCTATGGATCTGTTCCAGACAGTCAGCGCCGATACGATAGAGACCGGGCAAACCTTTACCGAGCTGCGTTTGACCATCACCAACTTGGCCGATGGCAGCGCGGAAATCCTGAACATTGATGGCAGTGCGCTTGCGTTGACCGATGCCAACACGCTCACCACTGCAACAAATAGCCTATCAGCCACAGTTTCGGTCACTGGCACAACCGCCACCGTCACGCTGACAAGCGGCACGATGAGCTCGGCAGCCGTTCAAACCTTGGTGGACGCTATCACCTATGAGAACACGTCAGAGGATCCGACCAATGCCCCTAACCGTGTGGTCACAATCACAGGCTTGACCGACAGTGGCAGTGCAACGGGCAGCAATGAGAACAGTGCCACGCTGTCACTGGCGTCGACTGTAACGGTGAGCCCGGTGAATGACGCACCCGTGGTGGACGCGGTGTTTGCCGAGGCCGCCAGCCAGATTGTTCTCGGGACGGGTTTTGCAGACCTCAGCGGGCTCAATGATGCCGCGGTCTCGAACCTCGATTCGGATGACTACCAAGGGGGTTCTCTGACCATCCAACAGACCTCGGGAACTGCAAATGGGTCCTGGGGCGTGGATGGTACGCTTGTCACATCAGATGGGGATGCAGTCATTGCCGCAGGGCAGACTGTGCAGGTCAATGGGGTGACGGTTGGGACCATTGACTCCACCGATGTCGGTGCCAATGGTGGAACGCTCACAATTAATTTCACAACCGGAAGTGCGACCAGCGCCAACGTGCAAACGCTTCTGCAGAATCTCACCTATTCTGCACCCTCCGCAAGCGGAACGCGGACCTTTGGTCTGACATTAAATGATAATGATGGTATCACAAACGGCGGCGATCAGGATGTTTCTGGCACGTTCGATATCCTTGTTGTCAGCAGTCCTCCGGTCATCGGAAACTTGGACGGCGACAGTTTTACGTTTACCGAAGGCGATAATGCGACCCCCATTGATGTGGGTGGTAATCTGACCGTCAGCGACCCGGACGATGCAAATTTTGATCAGGGGACCGTGACGATTTCCTACGAAAACGGCATGCAGCCCGAAGACCGTATCTCGGTGGATGTCAGCGGCGTCGTTTCCCTATCCGCAGGTCTGGGCAATGGGTCTGTCGTATCGGTAAGCGGCGTAACCATCGGAACTGTTTCGGCCACCGGAACTGGCGGCGCGGGAGAGGATCTGGTGATCAACCTTACCGCAGGCGCAACCCATGCGGCGATGCAAAGCTTTCTCAGTACCGTTCAATATGACAACACATCTGGCGGCGCACCGACAGATGGAAACCGGGAGATCGGTGTCAGGATCGTTGGCGGTGATGGTGCAATATCTGATTTGGCCGTGATTACGATCAATGTAGATCCCGCGTCCTCAGGTGGTGGATCGTCAGGCGGAACGCCAGCTCCTGTTGAAACACCGATGGATGTGTCGGCAGGTGATGACAATGACACCTTCAGTGGCACCAACTACAATGACACCATCAACGGCGGCGGTGGAAATGACCGCATTACCGGGGATCGAGGCGAAGATCTCCTCCATGGTGGCAAGGGCGTTGATACATTGCGCGGTGGTGACGGTGACGATCGGCTGTTCCTCGGTTTAGGCAACGACCGCGGTGTTGCGGGCGCGGGGAATGATCAGCTGAACGGTGGCGGCGGGAATGACATGCTGCATGGCGGGCAAGGCGATGATACGCTGCGCGGTGGCCAAGGCGCGGACCGTGTCTATGGCGGCCAGGGCTCCGATAGTGTCCGTGCCGGGCAGGGTAACGATACGGTCTTTGCCGGTTCTGGTGCCGATCGTGTCCGCGGTGACCTCGGGAACGACCAGATCTCCCTCGGTACCGATGATGACAGGGCCTTCGGCGGCAGCGGCGATGATAGCCTCGCTGGTGGCAACGGCGCGGACACATTGAACGGCGGCATGGGCGATGATCTGTTACGCGGAGGCGCGGGTCGTGATACGTTTATTTTTGCCGGCGGGCGCGGCAACGACCGAATTGCAGATTTCAATGTGCAAGATGATCAGCTTAATCTCAGGGATTTCGGCTTCACTGACCGTGAGCAGGCGCTTGCCTTTGGCATGCAATCAGACGGCGATTTCATCTTCAGTTTTGAGGATGGCAGCACGCTAACCCTCCACAATATATCGCTGGCGGATCTGAATGAGGCTGTGTTCCTATTTTAGGATCCGGGCTCATTGAGTTTCAGAGCCATTAGTTGACCGTTGGGTATTGCCAAGTTGTTCAGGCTGAGTGATCCGGCTATGTCGCGCTAGTGACCATCCCGACGATCATGTCACGCCTGAAGGGTTTTTGCTGTCCTCGCGAGATCATCGCTTACGCGGTTTGGGCTTACCATCGCTTTGCGTTGAGCACAGCTGACGTCGAAGATCTGTTGGCTGCGAGGGGCGTGATTGTCATCCGCGAAGCAGTTCGGCTGTGGGTAAATCACTTCGGTCAGCACTTTGGAGATTGCATTCGCCGTGATCGACCGCCGCCGAACGACAAGTGGCACATGGACCAGGCGGTGATCATGATCCGTGGCAGTAAGCACTAGCTGTGGCGCGCGATCGCCGCAAATGGCGATGTGCTCGACATTTTCGTGCAAACGCGTCCCGCCACGCCCATTCTGATGCGTTCAACCTTTGGGACGATTATACCGCCGAAATGGCGACCTGAACCTGCCTTTGCCAATACCTCACAAGCTCACCTCAACAACTTGGCAATACCGGTATGGGTCATTCGCGCTCCTCTTGGCGAAATTGTTTTTATATGCCATATACTGTCTTATTCTTTGGGCATTCACGCCCCTTTCAGACAATATCCTTTCTATAAGTGACAAAATTCTAGTAGGAAACCTGTCATGAAAACGCCCGATCTGACCGGCCTTGCGACCGTATCCTCGGAATTTATTGAGGATTGGCTGACGGCATTGCGCGGGCATTGCCGGGATGCACAAATGGCATCCTTTCTGGATCGTTCGGGCATGACCGCCCACGCGGGAAACCCGGCTCAGCGGGTGACGCTGGATCAGATTTTTCGGCTCTATCAGATTGCCGCAGTTGAAACAGAGGACGAGATGATGGGGCTGTGGAGCAGGCCTATTCGCGCCAGAGCGCTGCAACATCTGCTGACAACCGTGCGCGAGGCCAGTTCGCTCCCTTCGGCACTGTACCGGTTTTCCACCTTTTGGAATCTGCTGCTGGATGACCACCAGTTTGCTTTGCGCGAATTTGGCGACGATGTTGTGCTAAGCCTTGTGCCGCAAGGTGATCCAGAGGTTCAGCGCTTTGGTCACATGCTCATCTTGAAACTGGCCCATGGTCTGCTGTCCTGGCTCGCCGGATATGAGGTGCCGGTACGGGCGGTTCAATTCGCGTTTGAATGCCCGGAGTTCGCAGAGGATTATTCAACCATTTTCCCGGTGCAGGTCAGTTTTGGCGCGCGTCATTCGTCGATATCCTTTGAGCGTTCGAAACTGGGACCGCCCCAGGCGCGCAGTACCCATGAACTGATCACCTTTCTCAATCGTGCGCCACGGGACTGGATTTTTACCAGCTGCTGGGAGCACACGCAGTCACTGCGCATCCGCGAGTTTCTGTATCAGGCGAATTGGGTGGATTGCCATCTGGTGGATGCTGCAAAGGCATTGCGGATCACGCCACGGACGTTGATCCGGCGGCTGGACGCAGACGGCACATCCTTTCAGGCGATCAAGGACGGGCTACGCCGTGACATTGCCATTCGCGATTTGCAGGACGGGCGGAAAACAACCGAGGAAATCTCGCAGGATGTCGGGTTTTCCTCGGCAGCCAATTTTCATCGGGCATTCCGGCGATGGACAGGTGTCACGCCAAGTTCATATCGGCGCGCAAATAGCTGACTGTGGGATTCCGGGTTTGCCATAGATATTTACCATAACCCTGATTACAGTCGCAGTTCACGTATCGCTCACATCAGCTGTCAGGACGTAGTGGATGTTGTTGAAATTGGCATCATACCATGCGGCATGAAAAAATCTTGTGTCCCAGATTTCGGGTGCTACTCGCCAGCCAGTACAGCAAGCGCTGATACCTTTGCCAGTGCTTGCCCCTGCCCGTCGAGGGATCTGCTCATCACGCCCGGCGCGAACTGGTTCTTCTGACGAACTACAGCGCGTCCGGTGTTTGGAAAATCATCTGACCGCACACGGTTCATCACTATGCTGCCGATTGCGATCATCCCATCCCGGCTTGAGCGGTTAGACTCAAAGTACATGGCCCGTGCCATGCAATTGACATCCGATGCAGATGCGTGGGCCCTGCCTAATCGTGTTTGACGCGTGCAGCTGGTTAGACGGTATTGCCAAGTTGTTGAGGTGAGTTTGTGAGGTATTGGCAAAGGCAGGTTCAGGTCGCCATTTCGGCGGTATAATTGTCCCAAAGGTTGAACGCATCAGAATGGGCGTGGCGGGACGCGTTTGCAGTGAGTTGATATCGGCGGGGACGGAAGATCAGGTTGATCTGGTCATGCGCTGACAGAAATCTCTGAGCCTGCCGGTGAGACTTGAACCGGCTCATTATTTTCTCTCGTTTGCGGGTCGCTCGGTGCGACACTTCGATTGCGTTGTTTAGACCTTTGTGAGCGCGATGATCCGCGTCCGGTGCCCGTGTTTTGATTGACTTGATGGAGCTGCGCAATTTGTCAGTCACGACGGCCCTGGGTTCGCCAAGTTTGGCAACCAGTCTTTTAAAGAAGCGATTTACCCACAGCCGAACTGCTTCGCGGATGACGATCACGCCCCTCGTAGCCAACAGATCTTCGACGTCAGCTGTGCTCAACGCAAAGCGATGGTAAGCCCAAACAGCGTAAGCGATGATCTCGCGAGGACAGCAAAAACCCTTCGGGCGTGACATGATCGTTGGGATGGTCACTAGCGCGACATAGCCGGATCACTCAGCCTGAACAACTTGGCAATACCCACCCTTGTCCTGAGCCAAAAAAACCCGCCCGGCATCACTGCCGGACGGGGTTATGCAACTCTCAGATCCGATCAATGCAGGTCAAAGCGATCTGCGTTCATCACCTTGGTCCAGGCGGCGATGAAATCCTTGACGAATTTCTCGCGGTTGTCGTCCTGGGCGTAGACTTCGGCATAGGCGCGCAGGATGGAGTTGGAACCGAACACCAGATCCACATTGGTGGCCGTCCATTTCACAGCGCCGCTCTGACGGTCGGCAATTTCATAGACCTCATCACCCGCCGCGCGCCAGACATTGCCCATGTCCAGCAGGTTGACGAAGAAATCGGTGCTCAGTGTGCCTTCGCGCTGGGTAAGGACACCGTGCTTGCGGCCGCCATGGTTGACACCCAGCATCCGCAGACCGCCGATCAGAACGGTCATCTCCTTCGCCGTCAGCCCCATCAGATGGGCCCGATCCAGCATCATCTCCACCGCTGAGGCCGCGAAATCACCCTGCAACCAGTTGCGGAAGGCGTCATGCACCGGCTCCAGCACCGCAAAAGAGGCAACATCGGTCTGCTCGGCGCTGGCATCGCCGCGACCGGGGGCAAAGGGCACCTCAGCGGTGAAACCGGCAGCCTCGGCGGCGGCCTCAATTGCGACAGCCCCCCCCAGCACGATCACATCGGCCAGGCTTGCGCCGGTCTGTTCGGCGATTACCTCATAGCTGCTCAGCACCGTCGCCAGACGCGCCGGTTCATTGCCAACCCAGTCCTTTTGCGGCGCCAGACGGATGCGGGCGCCATTGGCCCCGCCGCGCAGGTCAGACCCACGGAAGGTCCGCGCGCTGTCCCAGGCGGTGGCGATCATATCGGCCTGCGACAGACCGCAATCGCGCAGCAGCTGCTTGGTCGCGGCGACATCATAGGCCGTGCTGCCTGCAGGGATATTGTCCTGCCAGATCAGATCCTCCTGCGGTGATTCCGGGCCGATGTAGCGATTGCGCGGCCCCATATCGCGGTGCAGCAGCTTGAACCAGGCGCGGGCGAACACATCGGCGAAATAGGCCGGATCGTTGTAGAACCGTTCAGAGATCTTGCGATACTCCGGGTCCTTGATCATCGCCATATCCGCATCGGTCATGATCGGGTTGAGACGGATCGAAGGATCCTCCACATCGACCGGCTTGTCCTCTTCCTTGATGTTCACCGGCTCCCACTGCCAGGCACCCGCCGGGCTTTTCTTCAGCTCCCAGTCATAGGTGAACAGCAGGTAGAAATAGCCATTGTCCCATTTGGTCGGATTGGTGGTCCAGGCGCCTTCGATGCCGCTGGACATGGTGTCACGCCCATGGCCGGTGCCGTTGCTGTTGCTCCAGCCAAGACCCTGTTCGGCCAGACCGCCGCCTTCGGGATCAGCCCCGATCGCATCCGCGCGGCCATTGCCATGCGCCTTGCCGATGGTGTGACCGCCGGCGGTCAACGCCACGGTTTCCTCGTCGTTCATCGCCATGCGTTCGAAGGTGATCCGCACATCCTGCGCTGTGCGCAGCGGATCCGGTTCCCCGCCGACACCTTCGGGATTCACATAGATCAGACCCATCTGCACCGCCGCCAGCGGGTTGGCGAGCGAGTCGCGATCCGCGCTGTCCTCATAACGCCCTGCGGCCAGCCATTCCTTTTCCGCGCCCCAGTAGACGTCCTTTTCCGGCGACCAGATGTCTTCGCGGCCAAAGGAGAAGCCATAGGTCGGCAGACCAACGGATTCATAGGCGATATTGCCCGCCAGTGCGATCAGATCCGCCCAGGACAGGCTGTTGCCGTATTTCTGCTTGATCGGCCACAACAGGCGGCGCGCCTTGTCCAGATTGACGTTATCCGGCCAGGAATTCAGCGGTGCAAAGCGCTGGTTGCCGGTGGTCGCCCCACCCCGGCCATCCGCCGCGCGATAGGTGCCGGCCGAATGCCAGGCCATCCGCACCATCAGACCCGCATAGCTGCCCCAATCGGCGGGCCACCAGCTCTGGCTGTCGGTCATCAGCGCGGTCAGATCCGCCTTAAGCGCCTCAACATCCAGCGATTTCACTGCCTCGCGGTAATCAAACCCCTCTGCCATCGGATCAGTCATCCGGTCGTGCTGGTGCAGAATATCGAGGTTCAGCGCATTGGGCCACCAATCCGCCACACCGGCGCTGGTGTTTGTGTTGCTTCCGTGCAGAACCGGGCATTTTCCGCCTGTGTGTCCGTCACCTTGCTGCATGTTGTCTCTCCTGGATCTTGGATCATGATGAGCCGGTTTCATCCCCCTGGCAGAACGCTGGGACCGGATCTCTCGGGCAAAGGCTAACAGGGTGGTGTGATTATCAGAAATGATAAATCAGGATTTCTTATATAGGAAATAGCTATCACCAAATCCCCCTCCCCTGCTGTCGTCCACCCTAGCACATGCCACCTGAGTCGGGGCGAGAACCTTACCGGCACCGCTTGCCTGCCTTCGTAAAAACGGATTAAAAACGGCAACATGATAGACGCACCCTATAATACCAACCTCACCCTCCGGCAGCTGCGCTTCCTTGTGGCCGTCGCAGATGAGCTGAATTTTTCCCGCGCAGCAGAGAGATGCTATGTCAGCCAGCCCACTCTCAGCGTCGGCCTGCGGGAGCTGGAGGAGCGGCTGGGCGTCACCCTGGCAGAGCGCACCAAACGCTCGGTCATCCTCACTCCGGTTGGCGCTCAGATCGCCGAACGCGCGCGCAAGCTCTTGCAGGACAGCCGCGAGATTGAGGAACTGGCCGCCGCACAGGCCAGCCCGGAGGGCGGCACCCTGCGCATGGGCGCAATCCCAACCATCGGCCCCTTCCTGATCCCCCGCGCCATGCCTGCGTTGAAATCCAGCTTCCCCGATCTGCAACTTTACCTGCGCGAGGAAATGACCGGCCAGCTGCTGGAGGGCGTCCACAGCGGGCGGCTGGATCTGGTGATCTATGCCGAACCCTATGCGCCTGCCGGGCTGGACACGCTGCATCTGTTTGACGATGGCTATCATCTGGCCGCCCCACCTGCGGTCAGCCCACTCTCTCCGTGTCCCAGCCAGCCAGATTTGGGCCTGCGCGGCGCGGATCTGGACGGGCGGCAGCTGATGCTGCTGGAGCAGGGCCACTGCCTGCACCGCCACGCACTCAGCGCCTTTCCCGAGCGGGATATCCAGCAGGACGAAAGCTTTGCCGCCACCTCGCTCTCCACCCTGATTTCCATGGTGAGCGAGGGGCTGGGGATCACCCTCCTGCCCGATCTGGCGATTGATGCCGGGGTGGCGGCGGGTCAGGATGTGGTGATGACGCCCTTGGCCGATGCCTGCCCCCGGCGCATCACCCTGGCCTGGCGGCCCACCAGCGTGCGCGCCGATCTCTTCCGCAAAATCGGGGAGGTTCTGCGTGATGCCCGCGGCTCACTGGTGGCCCCTTAGAAACCGGGGTATTCCGTCGCAGACTGCGCGCCGGATCTTACCCCCGCCGGGCAAAGCCGCTAGCCTGCGCCTGACAGCCACGGCAGCCAAGCCCCTGCCCCGCCAACACCCGAGCAACACCCGGTGATCTCATGACCTCAGCCCGTCGTTCCCCGCGTCTAAACCGTCGCCGCGCCCTGCAACTGGGCACCGCCGCCGGGGTGCTAGCCCCGCTTGGCCTCGCTGGGCCGCAGATCACCGGCTCGGCGCGCGCCAGCACCGAGCCCACGACCGCCCCCCTGCCCCTGCGCATTCAGACCGCCCGCTACACCATCGCCGATCAGCCCACTGATGATCTGGTTTCCACCCGCCCTGACGGGCCGCCGCCGGTTATTCGCCTTAAGAAAGGCCAGCCCTTTGCCGCGCGGGTCACCAATACCCTGCCCGATTACACCGCAATGCACTGGCACGGCATCCGGCTCGACAATGCCATGGACGGGGTGCCCTATCTGACCCAGTTCCCCATCGGCGAGGGGGAGAGTTTCGACTACCACTTCACCCCGATGGACGCGGGCACCTATTGGTATCACCCGCACTGCATGACGATGAATCAAATGGCCATGGGGCTGACCGGCGTGCTGGTGGTGGAAGAGGCGGAAGACCCCGGATTTGACGCCGATATCGCCCTGAACCTGCGGGATTTCCGACTGCGCCCCAGTGGCGAATGGCTGAAGCTCTGGACCGCGCGCGGGGCGGCGCGCTCCGGCACCTTTGGCACCGTGATCACCGCCAATTGGGACAGTGACCCGATCTATGAGGCGCCCACCGGCGGGTTAGTGCGACTACGGCTTGCGGCCACCGATACCGCGCGGATTTACAAACCCTATGTTGCAGGCGCCCCCGGTCAGGTGATCGCCGCTGATGGCCACCCGCTGCGCGAGGCCATCGACTGGCCCACCGATAAGGCCCCTGCCCTGCTGTCACCCGGCCAACGTCTGGATATCGCGGTGCAGATGCCCCGCGTCGAAGGCGCTTATGTTGATGTCATGACTGCCTTTCCCGGCGGCCCCCGCCGTCTGGCCCGGATCCGCGCCACCGGGACAAACCTTGGTCGCGATCTGGCTGAGCAGCCCCCCCTGCCCGCCAATAACGTGCCAGAACCCGATCTGACCAATGCGCGGGTGGAGGATCTGGTGTTTGGCTGGACGCCCGAAGGCGGCGCACCGCAAAACGGCTATTGCGGCTCGCTGGGCTATACGTTCTGGTCGATCAACCGCAAACCCTGGCCCGGTGACGCTGCCGATCCCGACACCCCCGGCGCCGGCCCGCTTGCGGTGCTGAACCGCGGCGAAAGCGTGATCTTGCGGCTGCGCAATGAAAGCCCGAACGCCCATCCGATCCACCTGCATGGTCTGGTGTTCCGCCCCCTGCGCTCCAACAAGCGCAGGCTGCCGTCGAACTGGACCGACACCGCGCTGCTGTTAAAGGACGAGATTATCGAGGTCGCGCTGGTCGCCGACAATCCGGGCGACTGGGCGTTTCATTGCCATGTGATCGAACATCAGAAAACCGGGCTGGCGGGCTATATTCGGGTGTTGGCCTGACCTCCCCCGTCAAACACGATCCAAATAGCGCGTCAGCAGCGCTCACACTCAGCGCTAAAGCCAAAACCACAAATCAACCGACAAGGGTTGGACCAGAACATCCTGTAGTGGCTCCGCAG